>NZ_JBJDNH010000011.1:0-56554 GCF_044900465.1 Klebsiella sp. NPDC088457
GCCGCCAGCACTTCCAGCACCGAAATAAAGGCCGGTTCGGAGAGCGCGTGGGTGTCTTTCCCGACATAGCAGGGTCCGGTGATCCCGTTCTTCGCGCGGTCTTCCGCAATCGCCTGCGCAATCGCCAGAATATGCGACTCATTGAAGTTGTGACGCCCGGCGCTGCCGCGATGGCCAGAGGTGCCAAACTTCACCGCATGTTCGGCGTTGCCCGCTTCCGGCTTCAGTACATAGTACTGCGCGGTCAGCTGAGCGACGTTAATCAAATCACTCTGTTGTGCAGGCTGACCCGCACGCTTATCGATTGCCATTGCCTGATCCTTCTGATGCAAGGTGAATAAAACTAAATCGTGCCGCAGACCTTCTCAATTAATTCCGCAGGGAACTGCATCGACTGCATGATGTGCTCAATCATGCTGCATTTACGGCCGGTATTGGTATTGGTGATGACCCACCACGGCGTACCAGGAACCTGTTTAGGCTTGGTCTGATTGCCGCTTTTCAGCAGGACTCGCGAATCTTCAGCAAAGTAGACACGGGTACGCCCGTGCAGAGACTCGGTGGCCTCAGCAAAGGCTTTGCCATCTAAGGAGTAGAGCGTAGTCAATACCAGCATAAAGCGGTTTACCGCGCGTTTTTGTTCGGCGTATTCATCAGATAACAGCAGCTCGCGCATCGCGCGGACTTTATCTTTCGCCGGATTCGCGGGCTTCACCTCTACGGCAGGCGTCGCTGCCGGGGCCAGGGCGGATTTCGCCACCGGTGCAGCAGGCTGGGAAACGGCGGAAAATTTCAGCATGCGCCGTAAAATGTCGGATGCACTCTCGCCGATATGCTGGGTGTGGCTGGCAATATAGCGATAGAGATCATCATCAACTTCAATTGTTTTCATCTTAATCCAGTACGATATCTTATTCTGAATACAAGTTGTCAGGATTATAAGGACAAATCCTGACCGCGGATAGCGTCAAACCAGGATGGCGGTAAAACTCAGATAGCTCTGGGTCTTGCAGCCGAATGGCAGAATGTCCAACATAATACCCTAACCCGACGGAGCGAAAAAAAGAACTTTGCCATGAAATTAAATAGCCGAGCGCAATCTGCACAAAACCCGCACAATAATTCCCCTGTCGTCCTGGTCCACGGCCTGTTTGGCAGCCTCGACAACCTGGGCATCCTCGCTCGCGACCTGGTCGCCGGCTACGATATTTTGCAGGTCGATATGCGCAACCACGGTCTTTCCCCCCGTTCGCCGGAGATGACCTACCCGGCGATGGCCCAGGATCTGCTCGATACCCTTGACGATCGCCAGATCGAAAAAGCGACCTTTATTGGTCACTCGATGGGCGGTAAAGCGGTGATGGCCCTCAGCGCCCTGGCGCCGGAGCGCATCGCTGGCCTGGTGGCGATTGATATTGCCCCGGTGGACTATCATATACGCCGCCATGATGAAATTTTTACCGCCATTAATGCCGTAACCGCCGCCGGGGCCAGCTCTCGCCAGCAGGCGGCGGCGGTGATGAGAGAGCATCTGCAGGAAGAAGGCGTGATTCAGTTTCTGCTGAAATCCTTCGTGGATGGCCAGTGGCGCTTCAACGTCCCGGTATTGTGGGATCAATACCCGCACATCGTGGGCTGGCAAACCGTGCCCGCCTGGCCCCATCCGGCGCTGTTCATTCCCGGAGGCAACTCCCCCTACGTGACCGATGAATATCGCGCCCCGCTGCTGGCGCAGTTCCCGCAGGCGCGGGCGCACGTCATTGCCGGCGCCGGTCACTGGGTGCATGCGGAGAAACCTGAAGCCGTATTGCGCGCAATTCGCCGCTATCTCGGCTCTTTAGCGGCGTAACTGGCTAAAAACTGCCCGACCGCGCGGCAGAATGCCCGTGGTCGTTGGCGCAGCGGTTCGCCTGATGTATTATGGCGCGCTATCTGTGTCGGCTATAGCCCGGCAACTTGTTTCCCCGAAGTCACTCTGAATCATGGCAAAAGAACAAACGGACCGTACGACATTAGATTTGTTCGCAACCGAGCGTCGCCCGGGTAGACCAAAGACCAATCCGCTTTCGCGCGATGAACAGCTGCGCATAAACAAACGCAATCAGCTCAAACGCGACAAGGTTCGCGGCCTGAAGCGCGTGGAGTTAAAACTTAACGCCGAGGCCGTTGATGCGCTCAATGAGCTGGCGGAAGCCCGCAATATGAACCGCAGCGATTTGATCGAAGAGATGCTGATGCGCCAGCTGGCGACCCTGCACAGCCAGGATAAAGTCTAAAAATCCTCAAAAACACGCTTTCATGTAGCAGAGTGTGCAGTCGGGCGTGATTGCTGTTTCCGCGCCCTCCCCTGTTCTGCTATGATTGCCGTTATCTGCGGGCATTACGCCACTACCACATCATTAAGTTTCAAGAGGTTATTTTACTCATGGCAATCATCGGCATCTTTTTTGGCAGCGACACTGGCAACACCGAAAATATTGCAAAAATGATTCAAAAACAGCTTGGTAAAGATGTTGCTGATGTTCACGACATTGCCAAGAGCAGCAAAGAAGATCTACAAGCCTACGACATTCTGCTGCTCGGTATCCCAACCTGGTACTACGGTGAAGCCCAGTGCGACTGGGATGATTTCTTCCCGACGCTGGAAGAGGTCGATTTCAACGGTAAGCTGGCGGCGCTGTTTGGCTGTGGCGATCAGGAAGATTATGCCGAATACTTCTGTGATGCGCTGGGTACCATTCGCGATATCATCGAACCGCGCGGCGCGACCATCGTTGGCCACTGGCCGACTGCTGGCTACCACTTCGAAGCCTCTAAGGGCCTGGCGGATGACGATCACTTCGTCGGTCTGGCTATCGATGAAGACCGCCAGCCGGAGCTGACCAACGAACGCGTCAGCCAATGGGTTAAACAGATTTCTGACGAGCTGCACCTCGAAGAAATCAAAAACGCCTGATAATTAAGCGGCGTTACCGTTAAGTTTCGCCGTATTAATAGATAGAAGCAATCAAACTAATAGCTACAAGTTTTTAACTTTTAATCACATATCTGTACAATGTCCTCTGATTTAACGAGGTCAGGTGACACAGTTTGTAGCTGATACCTCGTTTTTGACAGCATACAAGGCCCAATACTTGCAGTTTTCATTTAACGATGGCAGTTCTATAATGAGACGCATTGCATCGGGTGATTCTCTGTATTACTTCCGCTGATGGAAGTAGATCGTTTAGCAACAGGACAGATTCCGCATGACTGACAACAATACCGCATTAAAGAAGGCTGGCCTGAAAGTCACACTTCCACGATTAAAAATCCTGGAAGTCCTGCAGGAACCGGATAAC
This sequence comes from Klebsiella sp. NPDC088457, assembly GCF_044900465.1. Classification (NCBI taxonomy): domain Bacteria; kingdom Pseudomonadati; phylum Pseudomonadota; class Gammaproteobacteria; order Enterobacterales; family Enterobacteriaceae; genus Klebsiella; species Klebsiella sp. NPDC088457. Next base: position 3,342 of record NZ_JBJDNH010000011.1, read on the forward strand.
CATCACGTCAGTGCGGAAGATTTATACAAGCGCCTGATCGACATGGGTGAAGAAATTGGTCTCGCTACTGTTTATCGCGTACTGAACCAGTTTGATGATGCCGGCATTGTTACCCGCCACAACTTCGAAGGCGGCAAATCTGTCTTCGAACTGACCCAACAGCATCATCACGATCACCTTATCTGCCTCGATTGTGGCAAAGTGATCGAATTCAGCGATGAGTCTATCGAAGCGCGTCAGCGTGAAATTGCCCACCGCCACGGCATCCGTCTGACCAACCACAGTCTGTACCTGTACGGCCACTGTGCAGAAGGCGACTGCCGCGAAGATGAACACGCGCACGACGCGGTGGAAAAATAATTTCCCGTAGTGCAAACAGCAAAAAGCCAACCGGCAGGTTGGCTTTTTTTATGCCCGGAGGCCTACCCTTTTCTTCGTGCGGTATGCTCATCCAGGGCGTGGGCAAACTGTTCCTCATCCCAGTTATTGTCAAGCGCTTCGAGCACCAATGTCTGCTGAGTTTTCGGCACCATTCCCCCTAACGGCGGATCGGTATCAAGATTCGTCGGGAATGAGTAACCCCGGGCAGCCACGGCAATCAGCGCCTGAAAATCTCCCGCGCGATATTGTCCGTGCTGAAGCTGCGGATAGATTTTTTTCAGCACCCGTTCATGGTTCACATCTTCCATCGGCACGCCGAACGCCGAGGAGACCTGCAAAAGATTAGCGGTACGAATCCAGTCAGCGGTCGTGTTGTTCCCGGCGGCATGAAACAGCGCCGGGTTAAAAAACAGCCCGTCGCCTTTTTGCAACGGCAGCTGCACGTAATGCTGGTTAAAGTAGTCGACGAACGCCGGCTGACGGTAGGCCATATAGCCGAGCTCATACTGATGCGAAAACGGCAGCAGGCGCGTCGGCCCCGACGCCAGCGGCATATCGCTATGCGCAACCGCCCCTTGTAGGGTCAAATACTGCGACAGGATCTGCACCGAAATGGGAAACTCTGCAACAAACTCGCTCTGCTGAAAGCCGAGATGATAATCGCGATGGGGCTGCTGCGCCTCTCCGCCAGGACGAACCTGATTAACCTGGGAGGTCATGCTCCACGCGGGCCCCAGCCACGCCTGACAAATTAACCCCAGCATTTCGTTGGCATAGTAGTCACAGAAGGTCCGCGGGCTACGCTCCGCCAGCTTTTGTAACGCATTCCAGATCCGGCCATTATTACCGGCGCGTGAAAAATGATCGGCCTGAACCCGGGTGCGAGACTCATCGGCCATGATGGTCTCGAACACCTCAGAGGCGCGGTCGATGACATCCATATCCTGATAAAGCCCGCGCACCACCAGCACTCCGGGACCGTAAGACAGCCCCTGATGCAGCTCACTTAATACCGCATGCTTATTGGCCGCCGCGGCCTGCGCTAATACATCATGGTCGTAAATCAGGATTTCTTCTGCGACTTCGCTGACCAGCGGATAGTCTTGCCTGTTAACCTGCTGCTGGCAGAAGGTGTTGAAATCCTCAACTGAGGCCCGTTCGGGTCGGATAAAATATTGCGATGTCATGAGCAGCTCCACGGGATAATGGGGACAGAGGGATATTATTTTTTTGTTCAACGTCTCGAAAACGAACGTTGTTAAGAAATAACTTAGCAGCTAGACTCCACATCAAGAACCTCAAAAACACCTCATAAAAACCTCATGTGATCGATGCCAAAATTTACCCAAAAGCAGATAGCCGCTCAGTCAGGACTGAGTCTCGCCACGATCGATCGGGCGCTACATAATCGGGGGCAGGTACACCCGCAAACGCTGCATCGTATTCAGCAGGCGCTGGCCGATCTGGAACTGCTGCAAAAGTCCGGGCTCGCCCAGGGGAGAACGCTCTATTTCGACGTCATCATGCATACCCCGGAACGCTTCAGCGAGCTGGTCAGGGAGGCGCTCAGCAGCCAGTTAGCCAGCTTCAACCCCTTTCGCATTCAACTTCGCTTCCACTGTTACGAAGACATCAGCGAGCGAGAGATGAACGCGCTGCTGAAAAAAAGCGCGCTCAGCAGCCACGGCGTGATTTTAAAGGCCATGAACTCTCCCTCTCTGGTCCCCACCATCGATGCATTGCTCAAACGCCGCGTTCCGGTTGTCACCATCGTGACCGATATTCCGTCCAGCGCCCGTCTGCGCTACATCGGTATGGATAATGTTGATGCGGGCCAAGCCGCGGCATTTTTGATGTCAAAATGGCTGGGCGCCGACAGTACCCAAATTGCAGCCGTCACCGGCAGCAACGACTTCATCGGTGAGCGGGAGCGTATTGCCGGATTTATCTCCGGAATTGAACAGTTTGCCCCGCGCAACAGCGTCAATGTCGTCGCCGGCGGATTGGGAATTGACCATCAGATGTACGCATGTCTGTGCCAGTACCTTGATGCTCATCCGCATACCGAAGCGGTCTATACCGTCGGCGGCGGCAACGCGGGAATTATCCGCGCCTTCGCGGAGCGAAACAGACGCATAAAGACCTTTATCGGCCATGATTTTGACCGGGAAAACCGGGCTCTGATGCAGGCGGGGAAAATCGATGCGCTGATAGAACACAATCTGCAGCTGGATGCGCAAACCGCATTCCGCTCCCTGCTGGCCTTCCATGGTTTTATCTCTGAGGCCGACTCGCTCAAACCCTATTCGCGGATCAACATCATCACCCGGTTCAATATGTATACCTGAAGGAAGATGCGCACTCGGTGAAGAATGCGCATCCACGTCGCCTCAGCGGTATGCTGGCGTGACCCACACCGATCCCTGCTCATGGCTGTCGACAACCGCATCGACAAACGCCACGCCTTTAAGCCCATCATATACCTGCGGTACGGCGGCCCCCGTCACGCTGAGCGCCTGCTGCGCCTCACGGCTATGCAAGGCTGCGGCGAAGCCGCTGTAGAGGTTGCTGAACGCCTCGATATAGCCTTCAGGATGGCCCGGCGGCGTGCGGGTACGCGCTTGCGTTAGCGCATCCAGATCCGCGCGCCCGCGCTTAATGATTTGCGTCACCCCTTCTAACGGAGTGAAAACCAGTTCGTTGGGTTGCTCCTGGAACCAGATCAAACTGCCTTTTTCGCCAAAAACCCGCAGACGCAGCGCGTTGGCGCAGCCGATAGCCACCTGCGAAGACCACAACATCCCACGCGCGCCGCCTTCATAGCGGATCAGCACATGCGCATTATCATCCAGAGCGCGGCCTTCAACAAAAGTGGCTAAATCCGCCAGCACGCTCTGCGCCTTCAGCCCCGTGACGTACCCGGCCAGATGGTAGGCGTGCGTGCCAATATCGCCAATCGACCCGCCGCGGCCGTTTTTCAGCGGGTCGACCCGCCAGGCCGCCTGCTGGTTATTCTTCAGCTCCACGCCGGTGGCCATCCACTCCAGTGGATATTCCACCTGCACGGTGCGTACCTTACCCAGCAGCCCTGCCGCGATCCGCGCACGCGCCTCCACAACCATCGGGTAACCCGAGTAGGTGTAGGTCACGCCGAGGAAACGCCCGGTTCGCGCCACGATCTCCTGCAGCGCCTCCGCCTCCGCCAGGGTGGTGGTGAGCGGCTTTTCGCAAATGACATCAATCCCCGCTTCAAGGCAGGCGCGGGCTATCGGGAAATGGGTAAAATTCGGCGTACAGATAGCGATGATATCAACGCCGTCCTCGCGGGCCGCTTCGGCGGCAATCATGCTCTGATAATCGCTATAGGCGCGATCTTCGGCGATCAAATTGTCGAGAGCAAACGCCCGTCCCCTTTCCGCATCGACGTCAAATGCGCCGGCCACCAGCGCGTAACGGTCGTCAAGCCGTGCGGCAAAGCGATGAATTCCGCCGATATAAGCCCCCTCTCCGCCGCCCACCATTCCTAAGCGAATACGCCGTCCCTGCAAAGTTTGTCTGCTCATTTTGCCCTCTTAAAGTCCGAGAATGCTTCGGTTTACCGAACGATCGGCATAGGATTTACAGAAATCATCAAAGGATTGATCGGTCACCTTTATGATGTGTTCCGCGATAAACTGCGCCCCCTCCCGGGCTCCGTCTTCCGGATTCTTAAAACAGCATTCCCATTCAAGAACCGCCCAGCCGTCAAAGTCATAGCCGGTCAGTTTTGAAAAGATCGCCCCGAAGTCGATCTGCCCGTCTCCCGGCGAACGAAAGCGCCCCGCCCGGCGACTCCACGGCTGATAGCCGCCATAGGCGCCGGTTTTGCCGTCCGGGCGAAACTCGGCATCCTTAACGTGAAATGCTTTAATGCGTTCGTGGTAATGGTCGATGTAGGTCAGGTAATCCATGCCCTGTAAGATCAAGTGGCTCGGGTCATACATGATGTTGCAGCGCCGGTGATTACCCGTTTTTTCCAGGAAACGCTCAAAGGTCAGTCCATCATGAAGATCTTCAGTGGGATGGATTTCGTAACACAGATCGACGCCTTGTTCATCAAAGGCGTTGAGGATCGGCGTCCAGCGGCGGGCCAGCTCGGTAAACCCCTCTTCAATCAACCCTTCCGGCCACTGCGGATAGGGGTAGAGATAGGGCCACAGCAGGGTACCGGAAAAGGTGACATGCTTCGTCAATCCCAGCCGCCGCGAAGCCTTTGCCGCCAGCAGCAGCTGCTCGCTTGCCCACTGCTGGCGCTCCCGTGGATTATTGCGCAGCGCCGGCGGGGCAAAGCTATCGGCAGGCAGATCGAAAGCCGGATGCAGCGCCACCAGCTGTCCCTGCAGATGGCTGGCGAGGTCGGTCAATGCCAGCCCGTGTTCATCGAGGACGCCCAGCACTTCATCGGCATAGATCTGGCTCTCCGCCGCGCGCCCGAGGTTAATCAGGCGCGAATCCCAGCTGGGAATTTCCACCCCTTTAAACCCTTTTGCTGCCGCCCAGCCGGCAATCGCGTTCAGCGAATGAAAAGGCGCTTCATCCCGGGCAAACTGCGCAAGAAAAACGCCAGGACCTTTCATCGTAAGCATAAAAACTCCGTAATAAAACGTGCACTAATAAACCTCATCAGTGCACTTATTGTGCGTTGACTGTCCCGTGATTAATGGGTCATAAATTTCTGATAATTTTCCGGGGTAATAAGCTGGAAGGGGATAAATTCAATATCTTTAACCTTTTCTCCTTTCGATATTTTCTCAGCCATATCGACGGCGCCGAAGGCCTGGGCTTTGGCATCCTGAAATACGGTAACAGTCATCATGCCGGTTTTCATGGCCTGCAGACCATTATTTCCGCCATCGGTCCCGCCCACCAGAATATCTTTACCAACCTTCATACCGTTGCTTTTAATCGCCATCGCCGCGCCGATAGCCATTTCATCCGCGTTGGCCGAAAGAATATCGATTTTTTGGCCGGTTAAGATCCAGTTATTCATCAGATTCATGCCATCTTCGCGCATCCATTTGGCGGTGTCCTCGAGCACCACGTGCATATTTGGGTGTTTGGCAATCACCTCTTTGGCCCCCTGGGTTCTGAAGCGGGTAGCGTCATTATTTAACAGCCCTTTCATAATCGCGACGTTGACGCTTTTGCGATCCTTTACCATGTCAGCGAGATACTGCATCTGCAGACGCCCGGCTTCGATTTCGTCGCTGCCGATATAGCTCACGCCGTCGCCCATTTTCGAATCAGAGGGCATACGGTTGAGATAGATTAGCGGGATCTTCGCCGCCCGGGCCGCCTCGGTAATATTTTTTGTCCCCTGAGTATCGACCGGGTTAACGATAATGACGTCGACCCTGGCATTAATAAAACTTTGCACCTGGCCAAGGGATTTATCGACCGCCCCCTGAGCATCTTCAAATTGCACTTTCATATCGGGATAGGTTTTTTCCCGTTCGGCAATATAACCGCGCAGCCGTGAAAGGAAAACATCATCCATTTGCGCCATCGTTACACCAACCTGAAGAGCCATGGCGGCAGGGCTGGCTAATAATGAGGCAAGGCACAGTAAGGTTATTTTTTTCATGTTCATCTTCCAGATAAATGATTAGCTTTAAATTTGCACCGAAAAATATAAATAAAATTTCCCGGTTCGTTACGTTGAATGGCTATATTCAGCAAAGCGTTCACCGTCCCACCATAGGGAAATAGCCAGCGGCATCAACTCATCCAGATATATTTTGTAGAAAACTGTTAATTCAATCTTACGACCTGCTGGGTATCCGCCGATAATTGTGCGGCGTCTGCCAGGGCTAATGCCGCACAGCCATCGTGAATATTCACCGGTACATCTCCCCCTTGTTTTACCGCACTGATAAACGCCGCCATCTCCAGACGATAGGCGTCGGTATAGCGTTGCATAAAGAAATTAAGCAGTGGGCCACGGACTTCCGTCTCTTGGGCGCCGTAGCGGCGTACGCTGGTCTCACGCTGATTGTCGTTAAGCAGCATGCCGCCCGCGCCAAAGGCTTCGATCCTCTGGTCGTAGCCATACACCGCCTGTCGGCTGCAGTTAATCTGACACTGCTTGCCGGAAGCGGTACGCAGCTGCACCATCACGGTATCGTAGTCGCCCAGCGTCTCCAGTTCAGGTGCAAACAGCCGGCTACCGCTGGCAAAGACTTCCACCGGCTCCTCGCCGAGGATCCAGCGCGCAAGATCGAAATCATGGATCGCCATATCGCGGAATATGCCACCGGAATGTTTGAGGTAGTTCATCGGGGCCAGGCCAGGATCGCGGCTGGTAATCAGCAGCTGATGCAGCTCGCCAATCTCTCCCGCCCGCAGACGCTGGTGAATTTCGCTAAAACCCGGGTCAAAACGGCGGTTAAACCCCAACATGACCCGGGAGGCATTTTCCCCCAGCGCCCGCTGGGCTGCGCGCGCTTTTTGAATATCCAGATCGACCGGCTTTTCACATAATACCGCCTTCCCAGCCTGCGCCGCAGCCAGCATCAGGCTCACGTGGGTATCCGTCGGCGTTCCGATCACCACCGCATCAATAGTCGGGTCGGCGATAGCCTCCAGCGGATCGCCTATCGCTCGTCCGCCATATGCCGCCGTCAGTTTCTGCGCACTTTCAATAAAGGGATCGGCAACCGCCGCCAGCACGGCATCGGGATGGCCTGCTACGTTAGCCGCATGAACATGGCCGATGCGCCCGGCGCCAAGGACAGCAACTTTTATCATGGTATTCTCCACAGGGTCTTCAGGCTTCAAGGTAATGGGTTCATCACCGCATTGATCGCCAGCACTTCAGGGTTGACGACCAGCGACGGTTCCAGACGTTCGTTGAAATAATCGATAATATTCTGCGCCGCCGATACCGACATGCGCATCGCCGCTTCGCCGGTCAACCCGGCGCTGTGTGGCGTCAGGATCAGGCGGTCTTTGTGTTCCAGCAGCACGGAGGCCAGATCCGCCGGTTCGCATTCCAGAACATCCAGCGCCGCCCCGCCGAGACGATTGGCGGCCAATGCGTCGGCCAACCCCTGCTCATCAATGATGCCCCCTCTGGCGGTATTAATGAGCAACGCTCCGGGTTTGAGCTGCGCCAGTTCCGTCCGGCCGATCAGCGGCCGATCGCCTACCCGCGGCAGATGTACAGTGACGGCATCCGCTTCCTGCAGCCCGGCGTCAATATCCCGAACCCGGGCAACACCGAGATCGGCAAACGCGCTATCGGCCACATAAGGATCCCAGGCCACCACCTTCATGCGAAAAGCCTGCGCGAGTCGGGCGACCTCCCTGCCAATACGGCCGAATCCGAGGATAAACAGCGTTCTTTCCGCCAGTTCGACGGCAGAAAAGGTGTTCCGACTGTTCCAGTCTCCTGCACGAATCGCCTGGTCGAAGTAACAGACCCGCTTCGCCAACGCGAGCAGCAGCGCGAGGGTATGCTCCGCCACCGAACGCGAATTCACATCGCCCACCACGGCCAGCGGAATGTGCCGGGCGCTCAGCGCTGCGATATCGACCGAGTCATAACCTACGCCGTGACGTGAGACGATCTTCAACTGCCGGGCATTCGCAATCTCTACGGCAGTCAGCGGCTGGGTACGAATCAATAAGGCATCGGCCTGCGGCAAAAACGGCGCATAGCTGTCAACGCTCACCGGCGAAATCAGTTCGACGGTAAATCCCGGGGCACGACGCAACAGCTCAATTCCTGCGGGATGAATTTTCCCGGCCACCAGAACATGCGGCATCAGTAACCCCCCTTCGGCGAAACGCTCCCGGCCGGCGAGGTATTCCCCTGCAGCTGGTGAAAGCGTTGAACGCTGGCGGCGGCGGCGGAACGCAGCAGCTGTACATCATTAGAGACGGTGACCAGATCGAATCCCCAGCTGACGGCCTTCGCCGCATATTCTGGCGTGCCGTTATGCAAACCGGCTCGCTTCCCGGCGCGGTGGGCCGCCGCGACAATTTGCTGGATTGCCGCGACGATCTCCGGCTCTTGCCGATCGAAGCCGGTGCGGTATTGACGTCCGGTCAGACCGAGGGTTAAATCCGCCGGGCCGATGTAAACGCCATCCAGACCGGGGGTATCGAGAATCGCGTCAAGATTGCGTACGGCTTCTGCGGTCTCAATCATGGCGAAGCAGACGACCTGCTCATCGGCATGCTGGCCGTAATCCTGGCCGGCGGAGAACGTCACGCGCGTTGGGCCAAAGCTGCGGCTGCCGGCAGGCGGATAGCGCACGCAGGAGACCAGCTCGCGCGCCTGCTCCGCGGTGTTAATCATCGGGCAGATAATCCCCCAGGCGCCGGCGTCCAGCGCCTTCATAATCATCCCCGGTTCCAGCCACGGGACGCGTACCATCGGCGCCACGCCGCTGGCGCGCATCGCCTGCAGCATCGGCCTGGCATCGTCATACCCGATAAAACCGTGCTGCAGGTCGATCGTCAGCGCATCGTAACCCTGCTCCGCCATGATTTCGGCACTGAAAGCACTGGCGATACTCAGCCACCCGTTCAGCACCGGTATCCCCGCCGCCCAGCAGGCTTTGATGTTATTCGTTTTCATCGCTGCTCCTTACACCACAATTTGTGCCAGCTTGACATTCATATAGTCGAGGAGACCTTCGCTTCCCCCTTCCCGCCCCATGCCACTGGCTTTAATGCCGCCAAACGGCGCTTCTGCCGCCGCCAGCGCATAGCTGTTGATCCCCACCATGCCGGATTCGAAACGCGCGACGGTTTCACGCATTCTGGCCGGATCACGAGTGAAGGCGTAGGCGGAAAGCGCAAAACCGCTATTGTTGACCCGCGCCCACAGGTCATCGTCATCGCCAAAAGAGGTGATGGCGGCAATCGGGCCAAAGTTTTCTTCGGCCAGCGCCCGCGCTTCATCCGGCAGGTCGGCAATAACCGTCGGTTCGAAGAAATAGCCGCCATTGCGCTCGATACGCCGTCCACCGGTCACCACCCGGCCGCCTTTACGCCTGGCATCCTCGACGATGCTTGCCATCTCCTCCAGACGGCGGGGATGAATCAGCGGCCCCATTTGCGTATCCGGCTCCAGCCCGTAGCCGACCTTCAGTCTGCTGGCGCGCGCGGCAAAGCCGTCGACAAATGCGGCATAGCAGCTCTCATGAACATAGAAACGATCGCAGGTCACACACACCTGACCGCTGTTGGCAAATTTGGTGGCTACCGAGAGATCCAGCGCCTTATCGATGTCGGCATCCGGCCAGACGATCACCGGTGCGTTCCCCCCCAGCTCCATGCTCAGGCGTTTGATTGTGGCAGCGGAGTCGCGGATCATCTGCTGCCCCAGCCGGGTCGACCCGGTGAGCGAGATCTTCTTCACCAGCGGCGAACTGACCAGCGGCTCGTAGGTGGCAGAGGTCGGCCCGATCACCAGATTCGCCACGCCGGCGGGCAGACCCGCCCGACGTAAGCATTCAAAAATCATCATCGCCGAACCGGGGACTTCACTGGAGGGACGTAGCACCACGGCACAGCCGGCCGCCAGGGCAGGAGCCAGTTTGCGTGCCACCAGCACCACGGGGAAATTCCAGGCGGTAAATGCGGCGACGATCCCCACCGGTTCATGGTGTACCTCCAGACGCCCGCCCGGCACGCGGCTTTCGATAATGCGGCCGTAGATACGCCGCGCCTCTTCGGCGTACCAGACAAACTGATCGACCGACAGCTCCCATTCACGTTTCGCCTGGGCCAACGGTTTACCGCTTTCCCGGGAGATCGTCAGCGCCGCCTCCGGCGCCATCGCCACCATTTCTCGCGCCACGGCCTGCAGGATATCGGCACGTTGCCAGGCAAGAGTTTCCCGCCAAAGCGCCAGCCCCTGCCCGGCACTACGCAGCGCATCCTGAGTATCGCTTTCTGCCGCCGCCGTAATCTGGCCGATAATCTGCCCATTACCCGGATCGCATACCTCGATCGATTCCGGACCGCTCCCCCGACGCCACTCTCCCGCAATAAACTGCCCATAATCGTCGTACATTGTTGTCATTCCTCCGCCTGCTTCACTGCCTTAAAATCACCATTAATTGCAAACATAGATTATAAGCAATGAAAATTGCAATGATGAATTTCATAGTCAGAACAAGGAAGAAAAAGTGCTTTTAGTCAATAAAAATCAGTAAGATAAAAAACGTTTTCGCAACATTTATTTCAAAATAAACAAAAATGAAAATTTATTTTTACGATAGATATCACAAATTTCACCCAAGTTTTTTCCCTGTTGCCGAACGATCGGATAGAAATAATTGCAGATGAGCTTTTACTCACAATTTTTATTGCAGTAAGGTGCAGGCACAACGGTGTACTGTTCAGGAAGGCGAACGAAATGAGTGAAAAGAAACACAACCCGGTGCCGGATAACACGATCCCTCATCGCAATTATGAGCAGGTCGTGAATGAAATCACCCGGCGCTATCCGCAGCTGTCGGAGCGCTTTCAGCAGGCCGCGCGTTACATTACGCAAAATCCAAATACCGTGGCGCTGGAGTCGATTAACGCCATTGCCGCGAAATGCGGCATGCACCCTTCCGTGCTGGTCCGTTTTGCTCAGGCGTTTGGCTATAGCGGATTTAAACAGATGCAAAGCGTCTTCCAGACCCGGCTGGCCACGGCGGCACCGGGATATAATGAGCGGATTACCGCTCTGGAAAACGATCTGAAAAAAAACCAGCAACAGGGCAATCTGGGCTTTTTGCAAAGCCTGGTGATCCGTGACATCGCAACCCTGCAGGAGCTATTAAGCAATGTCAGCGAGCAGGACCTGGATGTTACCGCCAAATTGTTAAAAGAGGCGGATACGATTTTTATCGCCGGCCAGTTACGTTCAGAACCGGTAGCGCAGCTGCTGCGTTATCTGCTCACCATGCTGAATCGCCGGGTTTGCCTGCTGGACTCCTCCGGGGGCCTGGCCCAACAGATAGCCAGCAATATGCGTGAAGGCGACGTACTGCTTGCCATCTCTTTTCGCCATTACGCCAAAGAGGTGATTGCCATCGCCGATGAAGCGGCCACCCGGCAGATCCCTGTCATCGCCATGACCGATAGCCAGCTTTCGCCGTTAGCCAAAAATGCCCGCGTTCTGTTTACCATCCCGGAAGAAGAGTACAGCTTCTCGCGTTCGCTGGCGGCCCCGGTGTGCCTGGCACAAAGCATTGCGATGGCATTGGCCTCGGCGCTTTCGCCGGAGGAAGCAGAACCACGGATTGAAACGCTGACTGAACAAGCTCAGCACGCAAGCATGGGGCGTAAACGCCAGCGCGACTGAGGATTAATATTTACCCTCTCTCCCGGCCTGCCGGGAAGGGGTGGCCACAGCCTTTTTTTACAACTTTTATTGCTTAGACAAAATAAAAAGCAATGATTGTTGTCACCCGTAACCAGGATGTCCTTAAACGGCATCCCCTTTTAGAGTGAGTAAAAACATGGCTACTGTTCGTTGTACGGCGGCTCAGGCAATAGTGCGTTATCTGAGCAATCAGTTTACTGAAGTGGACGGGAAACAGGTTCCTCTCTTTCCGGGGGTCTATGGCATTTTTGGTCATGGTAACGTCACCTGTTTAGGGGAAGCCCTGGAGGCCGCACAGGAAACCCTCCCGACCTGGCGTGGACAGAACGAACAGTCCATGGCATTTGCCGCCGTAGGTTTTGCTAAGGCGATGGTTCGGCGACAGATTATGGTGGTAACCGCCTCGATCGGCCCTGGTACGACTAACCTGCTGACGGCGGCAGGTGTCGCCCATACCAGCCGCTTACCCCTGCTGATGATCTGTGGCGATAGCTTCGCCCGCCGTCGTCCGGACCCGGTGATGCAGCAGGTGGAACACTTTAACGACCCCACCCAAACGGTTAACGACGCTTTCAAAGCCGTCAGCCGCTACTGGGATCGCATTACCTACCCGGAGCAGCTCCTCTCCTCTCTGCCGCAGGCGGTCGCCACGATGCTCGATCCCGGCGACTGTGGTCCGGCGTTTATCGGTATCTGCCAGGATGTTCAGGAGATGGCGTCTGACTATCCGGAAGCCTTCTTTCAGCCGCGGGGGCATCATGCGGCGCGCCCACGGGCCGATCGGGTACAGCTGGCCCTCGCCGCAGAACGGCTGCAGCGGGCGGAACGGCCGTTAATCATCGCCGGCGGCGGAGTGCGTTATTCGCAGGCGGAAATCGCCCTCGAGAATTTCGCCAGAGAACATAGGATCCCGATGGTGGAGACCATTGCCGGCAAAGGCACCTTCACTCATCACCATCCGCTGCACATGGGCCCGATTGGCATTCTCGGTTCCACTTCCGCCAATGAGCTGGCGGCGAATGCCGATGTGATCCTCGCTATCGGCACCCGGCTGATGGATTTTGTTACCGGCTCGTGGACCGTATTCAGCCATGACGCGCAGTTTATTACCCTCAACGCCGCGCGTTTCGACGCGCATAAGCACCAGTCGCTGCCGCTGGTGTGCGACGCTCGTGAAGGACTCAATGACCTACACGCGGCGCTGGGCAGCTGGCGAGCGGACGCGGCATGGCTGGAGAGGGGGCGTCAGGCTTTCGTGAAGTGGAATGCGCTGATCGCCGAAAAACAGGAACCGACTCCGGCAGAAGGTGACCCGACCTACGCCCAGGTCGTGGGTATCGTCAACGCGCAGGCGGCGCCGGAGGACTACATCATCAGCGCCGCCGGCGGGCTACCGGGCGAGCTGGTTAAAGGCTGGCGGGTGAAAAACCCCGGTACTTTCGACTGTGAATTCGGCTTCTCCTGCATGGGTTACGAGCTTTCCGCGGGCTGGGGCGCCGCAATGGCGGGCCTCGATCGCGATGTCTTCGTGATGATCGGCGACGGCACCTACATGATGATGAACTCGGATATCTACTCCAGCGTCCTCTCCGGGCATAAATTTATCCTGATCGTCTGCGATAACGGGGGATATGCGGTGATCAACCGCCTGCAAAACGCCAAGGGCGGCGCATCGTTTAATAACCTGCTGAAAGATTGCCGGGTGCAGGAGCCTTTTCATGTCGATTTTGTCGCGCACGCGCAGTCAATGGGCGCCTGCGCCCGCAAGGTCAATACGCTGGCAGAGCTGGAAACGGCCATTCAGTGGGCGAAAGGAAACGACCGCACGACCGTCATCTCTATCGCCACTCATCCCTATAGCTGGACGCCGGGCGATGCCTGGTGGGATGTCGGGGTGCCCGAAGTCAGCGCCCGTGAATCCGTGAATCAGGCCTACACCGAACATCTTACCGGACGCCAACAGCAACGTGTCGGCTTCTGACAACAATACAACATGCAGAAAAGGTGAACGATCATGAACAATTTCGCAGGCAAAGTCGCCGTTGTCACCGGTGGTACCCAGGGTGTGGGTGCCGCTATCGCTCGTCAGCTGGCCGAGAATGGCGCCAGCGGCATCATTATCTGTGGCCGAAACCAGGATAAAGGGCGTGCCGTCGCCGACGAGATTATGAGTCGTACGACAACCCAGGTGACGTTCGTACGTGCCGATCTCTCTTCGGTAGAAGATTGTCGGGCGGTGATCGCCAAAGCAGACGAGCTATTCAAGCGGGTGGATGTGCTGGTCAATGCCGGCGGGATGACCGACCGGGGATCGATTCTCGATACCACGCCAGAGCGTTTTGACAGCATTTTCGCCACCAACGTACGTGGCCCGTTCTTTCTGATGCAGGAGGCCATCAAAGTCATGCGCCGGGAAAACATTGCCGGTAGCATCGTCAATATCTGCTCTATGTCGTCCCTGGCAGGTCAACCGTTTATTGCCGCCTACTGCTCTTCAAAAGGCGCGCTGGCGACCTTAACCCGCAACACCGCCTACGCGCTATTGCGCAACCGGATCCGCGTGAACGGATTGAATATTGGCTGGATGGCCTCGGAAGGTGAGGACCGTATCATGAAGACCTACCACGGAGCACAGGATGACTGGCTGGAAAAAGCCGCCGCCGCACAGCCCTTTGGTCGTTTGATTCAGCCGGAAGAGGTCGCGCGCGCGGTCGCCTTCCTCGCCAGCGATGAGTCCGGGTTAATGACCGGATCGGTGATTGAATTCGATCAGTCCATCTGGGGCGGTTACGATCAGTCCCCTGCTCCGGCCGCGCCGCTGTAAACCGGATTGCGTGCCATGAAAAACGCCCGATGGTCAACATCAGGCGTTTTTACCGACAGGGTCTGGCGCCCGCGATCAGGGCCTGGTATTGTTGCTGCGGATCTCTTTCCAGATGCGATCGCAACGCGCTTTCACCGCCTGATCATTGCCGGTGCGGGTCGCCTGAATACATTGCTGGTAATCCAGTACCCGCACGCTTTCCTGGTTTGCAAACTGCTGATGCTGCTTTTCTTGTCTCAGCACGTCCAGCACGCTCTGGCAGGCCTCAACTTTGTCCGGGTTCCCTTCCGCCGTATTGATACAGGCGCTGTAGGCATCTTTTAACTTCGTATCTTCTTGCGGTGCGGGGGACTGCGTACAGGCCACCAGACCCGATGCCATCACGGCGATGAGCAATAGCTTCTTCATATTCGACCTCTCAGGCTTGCGGCAGATTTATACCTGCCGCAACGGCATCAGAAAATAGTGAACGGGGCAATAACCATGAACTTAACGTCACGCTCGTCCTGGAAGATGTTGCCGTAACCGCCGCTCCAGCTTGGGATATCGGAGTGGTTGTCGTATTGGGTGAAGTGCAGTTTGAACAACGTCCCTTTCGCGCGGCCGTCCTGGACGGTGTACATGGCATCGAGGCTATAGGCGGACTCTTCCAGGCGTTTGTCCGGGTTGTAGTAAGCGTCCGGCGTGGACATTTTGCCCGGTTTAGCATCCCACGCGTAAACGTATGACGCGCCGAACGCCCAGCCCGGCATATTCCAGTTTTTCATGTCATACATCGCGCCGAAGAACACCGCCTTTTCACCGTTGGCGTTAAAGTCGGAGCGGTTATCCCACCAGATATCAAGACGACCGTTGGAGGAGGCATAGGTTGGGGTCATACGCTGCAGGAAGTAACCCTGCTGGCCGTCCGCTTTGACCCAGGTGCCTTCCAGACGCAGATCGAGGACATCGGCAACCTTGTAGCCAAAGGTCAGCGCCTGCAGCCAGGCGGTGCCGTCGTAAATATCGTTCGCGCCGCCGTTGCTGACTTTGTCGCGGGTGCCGTAGAACTGGTAGCTGGTATTTAACGGCGTTCCGGCAATATCAAATTTATAGCTGGCTTTGGCAAAGTACTGATCGATATAGCCCTGCGCCTGGCCAAATGCCGCTTCCAGCACAAGGTCATTTTTAAAATCGTATTTGGCGCCTAAAGAGTGCAGATAATCGACTTTGGTTTTCTTGTCATTTTGATAGAAATCATCCATCTCAATGTGCCACGGCGCTTTATATTCGTTCGTCCACATATAGGAGAAACTCAGCGCACCGGCGTCACCGTAATCAAAATTGGCCCCGGCTTCCGCCCCCTGATAGGTCCCCGGCATAAAGCTCCAGTGCGGAGCCAGCAAAGTTTGCCCGGTCGGCTGAATATAGCCGGCACGCGCCCACGCAGGGCCGAATTTAAATTTGGCCGCCGCCTTATACAGGCTGATCCCGCTCTTATCGCCGGAGTAATCTTCGTCGTAGCCTTTATTGATAGAAGAGAAGGCAATTTCGTTCGGGTGACCGCTTTCACTACTTTCCGCCATTTCAATTGCGGTAAAGGCAGCCACATCAATACCAAACATATCAGCGGCATAGCCGGACTGGAAATCCAGATTGGCGTTCCAGGTCGAATGGGAAAGGTTGGTTTTGTACTTGTCGCCGTCGGTCACATCTTTCCGGTCACGCTCACGCTGCCAGTAATAGATACCGCCGGTTAATGTGGAATCATCGATAAAACCTGCTGCGCTGGCCTGCGGAACAACGATCCAGCCCGACATCGCGGTGACGGCGGCAATAGCCAACGCCAGCGTACTACGTTTGCCACTAAACGTACGCATGTGCATATCCTCTTTGACGTTTTAAAAACGCGGAGCCAAAGGCAAACCGCGAAAAAATAAATAAGACAGCTAAAAAGTGGTGCGGTAAAAAGCCACATAACCACTATTGATAGACTATTTTTCGTGACGCGAATTATCAATCTCTTTCGCCGATCAAAGCTTAAGATTATGACAAAGCGCACATATTCTATTTCTTTTTGTTACATTCTTAGATGTCATGCGTTTTGCGTGGAAGGGCTTGCTAAATCAAGGAAAAAAGAGGAAATGAAAGCGCTTACAGCTGTTTTAGCGTGCCAGCGTAGATAATAAATTCGTGCAGAAATGACAAGCTGCAAACGGGATTAATTCGCATCGCGAAAATAACCCGACTTAATTTCCTGATTCTGAACTAAAAAAAACGCCGCTGGGTGCGGCGTTTTTTACACTGATAGTACAGCGATAGGACGACAGGAAATTTACTCGCCGACTTTCGCCCAGGTATCACGCAGACCGACGGTGCGGTTAAACACCAGATTGGTTGCGGTTGCATAGCGGCTGTCGAGGCAGAAGTAACCTTCACGCTCGAACTGGTAGGCCATGCTGGCTGGCGCCTGCGCCAGGCTCGGTTCAGCGAAACCGTGCTTAATCACCAGCGACTCAGGGTTCATCACCGCCAGGAAATCGTCCTCGGCGCCCGGGTTAGGCACGCTGAACAGACGATCGTAGAGACGGATTTCCACCGGCAACGCGTGAGCGGCGCTCACCCAATGGATAACGCCCTTCACCTTGCGGCCATCAGCTGGATCTTTACTCAACGTTTCGGCGTCATAGGTACAGAAGATGGTGGTAATCTTGCCTTCCGCATCCTTCTCCACGCGCTCGGCTTTGATCACGTAGGCATTGCGCAGACGGACTTCTTTACCCAGCACCAGACGCTTGTACTGCTTATTCGCTTCTTCACGGAAGTCGGCACGGTCGATCCAGATCTCCGCGCTGAACGGGACTTCACGGCTGCCCATCTCCGGCTTGTTCGGATGATTTGGCATCGTCACCATTTCACTCTCGCCCTGCGGATAATTTTCGATGACCAGTTTGACCGGATCGATGACCGCCATCGCGCGCGGCGCGTTTTCGTTGAGATCTTCACGAATGCAGGACTCCAGCGACGCCATCTCGATGGTATTATCCTGTTTGGTCACGCCAATGCGTTTGCAGAACTCACGGATGGACCCGGCGGTATAGCCGCGACGACGCAGACCGGAAATGGTCGGCATACGCGGGTCATCCCAGCCTTCCACGTGCTTCTCCGTCACCAGCTGATTCAGCTTACGCTTGGACATCACGGTGTATTCGAGATTCAGACGCGAGAATTCGTACTGACGCGGGTGAACCGGAATGCTGATGTTATCCAGCACCCAATCATACAGACGGCGGTTGTCCTGGAACTCGAGGGTACACAGGGAGTGGGTAATGCCTTCCAGCGCATCGCTGATGCAGTGCGTGAAGTCGTACATCGGGTAGATGCACCACTTGCTGCCGGTCTGATGGTGATCGGCAAATTTAATGCGATACAGCACCGGATCACGCATCACGATAAACGGCGAAGCCATATCGATTTTCGCGCGCAGGCAGGCTTTACCCTCTTCAAAACCCCCGGCACGCATTTTTTCAAACAGCGCCAGGTTCTCTTCTACGCTGCGATCGCGGTACGGGCTGTTTTTGCCCGGCGCTTTCAGCGAACCGCGGTACTCGCGAATTTCATCCGCGGACAGTTCGTCTACGTATGCCAGACCTTTGTTAATCAGTTCAATGGCATACTGGTGCAGTTGATCGAAATAATCAGACGAGTAGCAAACTTCCCCGGACCAGTGGAAACCTAACCACTGCACGTCGTTTTTAATCGACTCAACGTATTCGATATCTTCTTTCACCGGGTTGGTGTCATCGAAACGCAGGTTGCATTGGCCCTGATAGTCCTGAGCAATACCAAAGTTCAGGCAAATAGACTTCGCGTGGCCAATGTGCAGATAACCGTTCGGCTCCGGCGGGAAACGAGTATGAACGGTGGTGTGCTTACCAGTAGCCAGATCTTCATCGATAATCTGGCGAATAAAGTTAGTCGGGCGGGCTTCTGCCTCACTCATCGTGGGTTCCTCAAAGCGTAAACAACATATAACGGCACATGATCTTACAAGCAGGACGTTGAGACAACTATTAGTTACGGAAAATACCTATCTGAAGAAGATTATGGGGTCATTTGCGGTAAAAAAAAGCGGCGGAGGTTTCCCCCCGCCGCTCAGGCATAAACGCTACTCAGGAGCCTTACTTGCCTTTAATCTCATACAGCGGCGTCTGGCCAGCGACAACCTGACCGCTTGCCTGAATCACCAGCGCACTGTAATCATCGCTGTTGCTGCAGACGACCGGGCTAATCATCGAACGGGCGTTGGCGTTGAGGAACGCCAGATCCATTTCCAGAATCGGCTGGCCTGCGGTGACGGTTGCCCCCTCTTCGACCAGGCGTTTGAAGCCCTGGCCGTTCAGCGCAACGGTATCGATACCCATATGGACCACGATTTCCGCCCCGTTTTCCGTTTCCAGACAGAACGCGTGGTTGGTATTGAAAATCTTCACCACGGTCCCGGCGGCCGGAGCCACAACGGTTTTGTCGGTCGGTTTCACCGCCACGCCGTCGCCTACCGCTTTGCTGGCGAATGCTTCATCCGGCACCTGCTCCAGCGCAACGATGTCGCCGGTAATCGGTGACACCAGCGCGGCGATGGTTTTGACATTTGCGACCGCCTGCGGCTTAGCCGTCGCAGCGGCCGCGGCCGGTGCAGCGTTGGCTTCTGCCGCCGCCACGGGTCCCGTCGTTTTCATCGCGTTAGCGATTTTTTCCGCCACGAAGCCGACAATAATCTGTACGCTGGTTTTATTCAGGCGAATGACGCCAGACGCGCCCAGACGTTTCGCCAGCGCTTCGTTGACCAGAGAGGAGTCCTTAACGTTCAGACGCAAACGGGTGATACACGCATCGATACCGGTCAGGTTGTCAGACCCGCCGACGGCTGCGATGTACTGACGCGCCAGCCCCGAGACATCCTGCTCTTTATCACCGCTGACATTCACGTCCTGACCATCCGCTTCGCTACCGGCAACGGCCAGCTCGCGACCCGGGGTCATCAGGTTGAATTTGGTGATGGTGAAGCGGAAGACCACGTAGTAGATAACGAAGAATACCAGGCCCTGCGGGATCAGCATCCACCAGTGGATCGCCAGCGGGTTACGGGACGACAGCACCATATCCACCAGACCGGCGCTGAAGCCGAAACCGGCAATCCAGTGCATGCTGGCAGCGATGAACACGGAGATACCGGTCAGCACCGCGTGAATCACATACAGCACCGGAGCAACGAACATGAAGGAGAATTCCAGCGGTTCGGTGATACCGGTAAAGAAGGCAGCAAACGCGCCCGCCATCATGATACCCAGCACTTTCGCCTTGTTCTCAGGACGCGCGCAGTGATAGATGGCCAGCGCCGCGCCAGGTAAACCAAACATCATGATCGGGAAGAAGCCAGCCTGATAGCGACCGGTGATCCCGACAACCGCTTTACCTGCTTCGATGGACTGAGCGCCGCCGAGGAAGTTAGGGATATCGTTAATACCGGCAACGTCAAACCAGAACACGGAGTTCAGCGCATGGTGCAGACCGACCGGAATGAGCAGACGGTTGAAGAACGCATACACGCCCGCACCGACGGAACCCAGCTTCTGGATATGTTCACCGAAGTTCACCAGACCGTCGAAGATCACCGGCCAGATGTACATCATGATGAACGCGACAACGATCATCACAAAAGAGGTGAGGATCGGCACCAGCCGGCGGCCGCTGAAGAAGGAGAGTGCTTTCGGCAGTTCAACGCTGCTGAAGCGGTTATACAGCTCCGCAGAAATGATCCCCACGAGGATCCCCACGAACTGGTTGCTGATCTTCCCGAATGCCGCTGGAACCTGATCCGCCGGAATCTTCTGGATCATGGAAACCGCAGCCGGAGAGCAGAGCGTGGTCAACACGAGGAAGCCCACAAAACCGGTTAGCGCCGCCGCGCCGTCTTTATCTTTGGACATACCATAAGCCACACCAATGGCAAATAGTACGGACATGTTGTCGATGATCGCGGAACCGGATTTAATGAAGAACGCCGCCAGCGCGTTGTCTCCACCCCAGCCTACCGGGTCAATCCAGTAACCGACGCCCATTAATATCGCTGCCGCCGGCAGCGTGGCGACCGGCACCATAAGCGCGCGGCCAACCTTTTGTAGATAACCTAGAATACTCACTTTATTCCCCCTATGAGACCCCGATAAGGCTCATTCAAAGCCACTTTTTTATTGTGTAACCAGGTTGGTTTTTTAACTTACTTGCAAAGTGTGTGGAAAATTAATTCGTATCGCAAATTAAATGCGTATTTTTTGTGACTATAATCACCAAATATCGTATTAACCCCTCCCTTCGACTGGCTAACATCGAAAACTTATTTTATCATTCAAAAAATCAACACGGATTGACCCCGGTTGGCGTAGTGACTGCGATACTCTTAATAGTATGCTGGCGCCAATCCGCCAGGTTCTAATTTAACTATAGAGGTGAAGAATGAGACTGATCCCCCTGATAACAGCTGAACAAGTCGGTAAATGGGCTGCTCGCCACATCGTAAACCGCATCAACGCCTTCAAACCGACTGCCGATCGCCCGTTTGTTCTGGGTCTGCCTACCGGCGGTACGCCTCTGACCGCTTACAAAGCGTTGGTTGAGATGCACAAATCGGGCCAGGTCAGTTTTAAGCATGTTGTGACGTTCAACATGGACGAGTACGTTGGCCTGCCGAAAGAGCACCCGGAAAGCTATCATAGCTTCATGCACCGTAATTTCTTTGATCATGTTGATATTCCTGCGGAAAACATTAACCTGCTGAACGGCAATGCGCCAGACATCGATGCAGAATGTCGTCGTTATGAAGAAAAAATCCGCTCTTACGGTAAGATTAACCTGTTTATGGGCGGCGTCGGCAACGACGGTCATATCGCCTTCAACGAACCGGCCTCTTCTCTGGCCTCTCGTACCCGGATTAAAACCCTGACTCATGACACCCGCGTGGCAAACTCCCGCTTCTTCGACGGCGACGTCGATCTGGTGCCGAAATATGCGCTGACCGTCGGCGTGGGTACCCTGCTGGATGCCGAAGAAGTGATGATTCTGGTGCTGGGTCATCAGAAAGCGCTGGCGCTGCAGGCGGCGGTGGAAGGCAACGTCAACCATATGTGGACCATCACCTGTCTGCAGCTGCACCCGAAAGCGGTGGTGGTGTGCGACGAGCCGTCTACCATGGAACTGAAAGTGAAGACGCTGAAATACTTCAATGAATTAGAAGCTGAAAGCGTCAAAGGGCTGTAAGGTAGTCTCGTCCTGCGGCCCATCCGCGGGACATTTCATTTTTCTGATACACACGCGCCATTGAGCGCCAGCACGGTCAATAGCTTATAGACGAGTGTGTGTAAACCGGGGGTCGTAATGTATGCATTAACCGAAGGTCGGATTTATACCGGCCATGAAATTCTGGATGACCATGCGATTATCGTCGCTGATGGCCTTATCGAACGTATCTGTTCACTGGCTGATTTACCGTCTGAAATTGAGCAACGCTCGGTTAACGGCGCCATTCTGGCCCCCGGTTTTATCGACGTCCAGCTGAACGGCTGTGGCGGCGTGCAGTTTAACGACAGCCCGGATGCGGTCACCGTCGAAACGCTGGAAATTATGCAGAAGGCCAACGAGCGCTCCGGCTGTACCAGCTATCTGCCGACGCTTATCACCTCCAGCGACGAGCTGATGAAACAGGGCGTGCGCGTGATGCGCGAGTACCTGCAAAAATATCCTAACCAGGCGCTGGGTCTGCACCTCGAAGGTCCATGGCTGAACGTGGTGAAAAAAGGCACGCACAACCCGGACTACGTACGTAAACCGGATCCGGCGTTGGTCGATTTTCTGTGTGAAAACGCCGATGTGATCACCAAAGTCACCCTTGCCCCTGAGCGCGTCGGCACCGAGGTGATTCGCCAACTGGCGGACGCCGGGCTCGTGGTTTCCGCGGGCCACTCTAACGCCACGCTGAAAGAGGCCAAAATCGGCTTCCGTGCGGGCATCACTTTCGCCACCCATCTGTATAACGCGATGCCGTACATCACCGGTCGTGAGCCGGGCCTCGCGGGCGCTATTTTCGACGAGCCGGACGTTTACTGCGGTATTATCGTCGACGGTCTGCACGTCGATTATGCTAACGTGCGTAACGCGAAACGCCTGAAAGGCGACAAGCTGTGCCTCGTGACCGATGCCACCGCGCCGGCGGGGGCGGATATTGACCAGTTCATTTTTGCTGGTAAAACAATATACTACCGCAATGGACTGTGTGTAGATGAAAACGGTACCCTCAGCGGGTCTGCTCTGACCATGATTGAAGGCGTCCGTAATCTCGTCGAACATTGCGGTATCGCGCTGGACGAAGTGTTGCGTATGGCAACCCTCTACCCCGCGCGCGCGATTGGCGTGGAAAAGCAGCTCGGCAGCATTGCGCCGGGCATGGTCGCTAACCTGACCGCCTTTACCCGCGATTATAAAATCATCAAGACCATCGTTAATGGTAACGAGGTCGTCACTGAGTAAGTAAAGTATGACAGCAGGCGGACATGCTCAAATTGGTAACGTTGATCTCGTAAAACAGCTGAACAGCGCGGCCGTGTACCGGCTAATTGACCAGCACGGCCCCATCTCGCGCATTCAGATCGCGGAACAAAGCCAGCTTGCCCCTGCCAGCGTGACGAAAATCACGCGTCAACTGATAGAACGCGGGCTGATCAAAGAAGTCGATCAGCAGGCCTCCACCGGGGGCCGCCGCGCTATCTCTATTATTGCGGAAACCCGCAACTTCCACGCCATCGGCGTGCGCCTGGGGCGCTACGACGCCACCCTGACCCTGTATGATTTAAGCAGCAAGACGCTGGAAGAAGAACACTTCCCGCTGCCGGAACGCACCCAGGAAACCCTGGAACATGCGCTGCTGAATATCATTGCGGCCTTTATTGAGCGCTGCCAGCGTAAAATCCGCGAGCTTATCGCCATCTCGGTCATTCTTCCCGGGCTTGTCGACCCGGAAAGCGGCGTAATTCGCTACATGCCGCACATTCAGGTGGAAAACTGGGGGCTGGTCGGGGCGCTGGAAAAACGCTTTAAAGTCACCTGTTTTGTCGGCCACGATATCCGTAGCCTTGCGCTCGCGGAGCACTATTTCGGTGCAAGCCAGGACTGCGAAGATTCTATTCTGGTGCGCGTCCACCGCGGTACCGGCGCGGGAATTATCTCCAACGGGCGCATTTTTATCGGCCGTAACGGCAACGTCGGTGAGATTGGCCATATTCAGGTCGACCCGCTCGGCGAACGCTGTCACTGCGGCAACTTTGGCTGTCTGGAGACCGTCGCGGCGAACGCCGCCATCGAACAACGCGTGCGTCATCTGCTTGAGCAGGGCTACCCGAGTAAGTTGACCAGCGATGATTGCACGATTAAAACCATCTGCAAAGCCGCCAATAAAGGCGACGCGCTGGCCTGTGAAGTCATCGAATACGTTGGCCGCCATCTGGGCAAAACCATCGCGATTGCCATTAACCTGTTTAACCCACAGAAAGTGGTGATCGCCGGTGAGATCGTCGAAGCGGAGAAAGTGCTGTTACCGGCGATTGAAGGCTGTATTAACGCCCAGGCGTTGAAGGCGTTTCGCAAAAATCTGCCGGTGGTACGCTCCACGCTGGATCACCGTTCGGCAATTGGCGCCTTTGCGCTGGTGAAACGCGCCATGCTCAACGGTATTCTGCTCCAGCGTTTGCTGGAAAGCTAAGGTGGCTATATAGTTTCGCCTTTCTTCAACGATGTCGGACAGTCCATGACCATTCAAAACGTAATCTGTGATATTGACGGCGTGCTGATGCACGACAATGTGGCCGTGCCGGGCGCTGCTGAATTTATCAAACGTATTCTTGCAAAAGATATGCCGCTGGTGATGTTGACCAACTACCCTTCCCAGACCGGGCAGGACCTGGCAAACCGCTTCGCGACCGCCGGTATCGAGGTACCGGATAGCGCCTTTTATACCTCTGCCATGGCCACCGCTGACTTCCTGCGCCGCCAGGAAGGCAAAAAGGCCTACGTGGTCGGCGAAGGTGCGCTGATTCACGAGCTTTATAAAGCCGGCTTCACTATTACCGACGTCAATCCTGACTTTGTTATCGTCGGCGAAACCCGCTCATTTAACTGGGATATGATGCATAAAGCGGCCTTCTTCGTCGCCAACGGCGCGCGTTTTATTGCCACCAACCCGGATACCCATGGCCGCGGTTACTACCCGGCCTGCGGCGCACTGTGCGCCGGAATCGAGAAGATCTCCGGGCGCAAACCGTTTTACGTTGGCAAACCCAGCCCATGGATTATCCGGTCGGCGCTGAATAAAATGCAGGCGCACTCTGAGCAGACGGTTATCGTCGGCGATAATCTGCGTACT
The DNA here is from genome assembly GCF_044900465.1 of Klebsiella sp. NPDC088457. Lineage (NCBI taxonomy): Bacteria > Pseudomonadati > Pseudomonadota > Gammaproteobacteria > Enterobacterales > Enterobacteriaceae > Klebsiella > Klebsiella sp. NPDC088457. The sequence goes on from NZ_JBJDNH010000011.1 coordinate 28,368, forward strand.
GATATTCTGGCCGGCTTCCAGGCTGGCCTGGAAACTATTCTGGTTCTCTCCGGCGTCTCAACGCTTGATGATATCGACAGCCTGCCGTTCCGGCCATCGTGGATCTACCCGTCCGTGGCGGAAATTGATGTTTTCTGAATAAAACCACGTCTCAGGACGTGGTTTTTCATTTACCCCCTTACTGAAAACAACTTCATTTAATAAAAACGGCCTGATACTGAATATTCATCAATAAAGACGCTCAAAACATGCTCTTTTTTTAATATTCAACAATCGTCATTGCGTTTTTTCTTACACAGGCCGTAAATCCCTTGCGCCTCACTCTCCTTTACGGCATTTTCTTACCCATGCACTGAGACTTCGTAATAAGACGAGGTCTACGCAACATCACAACACGATAGGGTAATGGAGAAGGTTATGTGTTCAATTTTCGGCGTACTGGATATTAAAACTGACGCGGTCGAACTGCGTAAAAAGGCTCTGGAGCTTTCCCGCCTGATGCGCCATCGCGGGCCAGACTGGTCCGGCGTCTATGCCAGCGATAAAGCGATTCTGGTTCATGAACGTCTGTCTATCGTCGACGTTAACGCCGGTGCCCAGCCGCTGTACAACGAACAAAAAACCCATGCGCTGGCGGTCAACGGTGAAATCTACAACCACCAGGCGCTGCGCGCCGAATACGGCGATCGCTATACCTTCCAGACCGGTTCCGACTGTGAAGTCATCCTCGCTCTGTACCAGGAAAAGGGCGTGGAATTTCTTGACGATTTGCAGGGGATGTTTGCCTTCGCCCTGTACGACAGCGAGCAGGACGCGTATCTGATCGGCCGCGACCATATCGGGATTATTCCTCTGTATATGGGCCATGACGAGCACGGCAACTTCTACGTCGCCTCGGAAATGAAGGCCCTGGTTCCGGTGTGCCGCACCATTAAAGAGTTCCCGGCCGGCAGCTACCTGTGGAGCAAAGACGGTGAAATCCGTCAGTACTATCAGCGCGACTGGTTTGACTATGACGCGGTTAAAGACAACGTCACGGATAAAAACGAGCTGCGCCAGGCGCTGGAAGAGTCGGTCAAAAGCCACCTGATGTCCGACGTGCCTTACGGCGTGCTGCTTTCCGGCGGCCTTGACTCGTCGATTATCTCTGCCATCACCAAAAAATTCGCCGCTCGCCGCGTTGAAGATCAGGAGCGCAGCGAAGCCTGGTGGCCGCAGCTGCACTCGTTCGCCGTCGGTCTGCAGGGCTCGCCGGATCTGAAGGCGGCGCAGGAAGTGGCAAACCATCTGGGTACCGTGCACCACGAGATCCACTTCACCGTGCAGGAAGGCCTCGATGCCATCCGTGACGTTATCTATCACATTGAAACTTACGACGTGACCACCATCCGCGCCTCCACGCCGATGTATTTGATGTCACGTAAAATCAAAGCGATGGGCATCAAGATGGTGCTGTCAGGCGAAGGGTCTGATGAAGTGTTCGGCGGTTATCTCTATTTCCACAAAGCGCCGAACGCCAAAGAGCTGCATGAAGAGACCGTGCGTAAACTACAGGCGCTGCACATGTTTGACTGCGCCCGCGCCAACAAAGCGATGTCGGCCTGGGGCGTGGAAGCGCGCGTACCGTTCCTCGATAAGCAGTTCCTCGACGTCGCGATGCGCATTAACCCGCAGGACAAGATGTGCGGCAACGGCAAAATGGAAAAACATATTCTGCGCGAATGTTTTGAATCCTACCTGCCGGCCAGCGTCGCATGGCGCCAGAAAGAGCAGTTCTCTGATGGGGTGGGCTACAGCTGGATTGATACCCTCAAAGAGGTGGCGGCAAAACAGGTCTCCGACCAGCAGTTGGAAACCGCCAGCTTCCGTTTCCCGTACAACACGCCGTCTTCTAAAGAAGCGTATCTGTACCGCGAAATCTTTGAAGAACTGTTCCCGCTTCCGAGCGCGGCGGAGTGTGTGCCAGGCGGCCCGTCCGTTGCCTGTTCTTCCGCCAAAGCGATTGAATGGGATGAAACGTTCAAAACCATGAACGATCCGTCAGGACGCGCCGTTGGCGTACACCAGTCCGCTTATAAATAAATGTTTTGCACCATCAACGGGCCCTGCGGGGCCCGTTTTTTTATTGCTTTATTTGCCGCTGAAAAGCGATAAATAACCAATAATTGCCGATTATTGCATCACGCTGTTCGCAACCTAACCAAACAGTCACATTCCAGCGATTTTCCTTGAAAAAGGGGTTGACGCTCGCAGGCCCAATACGCATAATGCGCCCCGCAACGCCGATAAGGTAACGCGAAAAAAAGATGGCTACGTAGCTCAGCTGGTTAGAGCACATCACTCATAATGATGGGGTCACAGGTTCAAATCCCGTCGTAGCCACCATCTTTTTTTGCGGGAGTGGCGAAATTGGTAGACGCACCAGATTTAGGTTCTGGCGCCGCAAGGTGTGCGAGTTCAAGTCTCGCCTCCCGCACCATTCACCCAAAGCGTTGCGCGGATGGGGTATATCCAGGCTGTAAGATGGTCATCAAGGCTGCCGTAATAAGTTTGTAGATAACCTCTTCTGAAAGTAAAAGATTTTTTTGTTGGGGTATCGCCAAGCGGTAAGGCACCGGTTTTTGATACCGGCATTCCCTGGTTCGAATCCAGGTACCCCAGCCATTTTCTTCGATGTTTGCGGTTCACCGCGACGGTTATTGGGGTATCGCCAAGCGGTAAGGCACCGGTTTTTGATACCGGCATTCCCTGGTTCGAATCCAGGTACCCCAGCCATCGAAGAATATGATAAAATTGGCTACGTAGCTCAGCTGGTTAGAGCACATCACTCATAATGATGGGGTCACAGGTTCGAATCCCGTCGTAGCCACCATATAAAGGGCTTATTGATTCATTTCGATAAATCCAGAAAGAATTGTTGGGGTATCGCCAAGCGGTAAGGCACCGGATTCTGATTCCGGCATTCCGAGGTTCGAATCCTCGTACCCCAGCCAATTTAAAAAAGTCGTTCACACTGTGGACGCACCCGTTGGGGTATCGCCAAGCGGTAAGGCTCTGGTTTCTGATACCAGCATTCCGAGGTTCGAATCCTCGTACCCCAGCCATTTAATAGCAAAAAAGCTCGCTTCGGCGAGCTTTTTTGTTTTCTACGGGCGAGCGTATCGTCCCGGTTGCGCTCCCGGCTAAGCCAGCCGGGAAGCGCGGATTACAATCCTAACGCGTACTTCAGGGCCTGACGCTTTAAAACGCCGGCATGAGCCGCCGCCATTAAGCCGATATTGCGCAGCACGCGCACCGGCGCCAGATCGTTACTGAACCCGGCATAAAACAGATCCATTCCCGACTGCATTATAAAATTGTCCGCTCTGCGGCGCGCCTGATAGCGTTTGAGCACCGCCAGGCTGGCCCAGGTTTCGCCATGACTTTTCGCCTCAGCCAGAATATCCAACAGCGCATCAACGTCACGATAGCCAAGGTTAACCCCCTGCCCCGCCAGCGGATGAATGGTATGCGCGGCATCGCCCACCAGCGCCAGCCCCGGTTGCACATACTGCAACGCATGGCGACGGGTCAGCGGAAACGCGCCGGCGCTGAGCGGCGTAACCTTACCCAGACGGGAGGGGAAATGATGGGCGATCTCGCGCTCCAGCTGCGGCATGCTCATCCCCTGCAGCTGACGAATACGGGCCGGCGTGTCGTACCACACCAGCGAAGCCCAGTTGTCGAACAGCGGCAGAAACGCGCGCGGTCCTGAGGGCGTGAACTGCTGCCAGGTACTCTCGCCGGGAGAGCCCGCGCACTGCACGCCGATCAACATGCAGGATTGCTGATACTGCCAGGCATGAACGCCAATGCCGGCCAGCTGGCGCACCTGCGAGTTTGCGCCATCGGCGCCGATAACCAGCCGGGCGCAGCACTCACCGCCGTCGCTCAGGCGCAGCGTGGAGTGCGTCGGCTCCCGACACATCGTTTGTAACGAGGCGCCAACCTGCAGCGTGACGGCCTCATGCGCCGCCAGCGCCTGCCATAGCGCCAGCTGCAGGACATGGTTTTCTACCATGTAACCCAGTTCCGGCAGCTTCAGCTCAGCGGCGTCAAAGGTCACATGCGCATCCTCCCACTCCCAGGTCTCCAGCCGACGGTAGGGATGCGCGCGCATCGCCCGTACCGCCTCCCAGACGCCGAGGCTCTGCAGCAGCGCCACCGAAGAGGCGCTGATTGCCGAAATCCGCACGTCCGGCGGCGCCGACGCATCAAATGCCGGCGGTGCCGATGGTTCAATAACCGTCACCGTAAAACCGTGTTGCGCCAGCCCCAGCGCCAGGGCTCCGCCAACCATTCCGCCACCTACAATGGCGACATCTGTTGCATGAATTGTCATGGCCGTTATCCTTAAACCCGAATCCGTTAAGTTTACCGGATTTTTCTCCGCCTTGCGGGGATAACGCTCGCACTGGTCAGGGCGCAACCAAAGCATTACAATACGCGCCCTGCAATCCTGGCTTTATACCCGTCGACCTTCACATTGCAGATTCATTCCCGGTGAAGAAAATGACTTTGGGTATATATACTTAAGCATGAGCAAGTCGATGACAAAAAAACTCCATATTAAAACCTGGGGCTGTCAGATGAACGAATACGATTCATCAAAGATGGCCGATCTGCTGGATGCCACGCACGGATATCAACTGACCGAAGTGGCTGAGGAAGCGGATGTGCTGCTGCTCAATACCTGCTCAATCCGTGAGAAGGCACAGGAAAAAGTTTTCCATCAGTTAGGCCGTTGGAAGCTACTGAAAGAGAAGAACCCCGATCTGATTATCGGCGTCGGCGGTTGTGTCGCCTCTCAGGAAGGGCACCATATCCGTCAACGCGCCCACTATGTCGATATTATTTTCGGGCCGCAGACGCTGCATCGTCTGCCGGAAATGATCAATTCAGTGCGCGGCAACCGCAGCCCGGTGGTGGATGTCAGCTTCCCGGAAATCGAAAAATTCGACCGTCTGCCGGAACCGCGCGCCGAAGGCCCGACGGCTTTCGTCTCGATTATGGAAGGCTGCAACAAATACTGCACTTACTGCGTGGTGCCCTATACCCGTGGCGAAGAAGTCAGCCGTCCCTGCGACGATATTCTGTTTGAAATTGCTCAGCTGGCGGCCCAGGGCGTACGTGAAGTCAACCTGCTGGGGCAGAACGTGAATGCCTGGCGCGGCGAGAACTACGACGGAACGACCGGCAGTTTCGCCGACCTGCTGCGTCTGGTGGCGGCGATCGACGGTATTGACCGTATTCGCTTTACCACCAGCCACCCGATTGAGTTCACCGACGACATCATTGATGTCTATCGCGACACCCCGGAGCTGGTGAGCTTCCTGCACTTACCGGTGCAGAGCGGTTCCGACCGGGTGCTGAACCTGATGGGGCGTACCCACACGGCGCTGGAATACAAAGCGATTATCCGCAAGCTGTATGAAGCGCGCCCGAATATCCAGATTAGCTCCGATTTTATCGTCGGCTTCCCTGGTGAAACCAACGAAGATTTCGAAAAGACCATGAAGCTGATTGCCGATGTCAATCTCGACATGAGCTACAGCTTTATCTTCTCCGCGCGTCCCGGCACCCCGGCGGCGGATATGGTCGATGACGTCCCGGAAAAGGACAAGAAGCAACGCCTGTATATTTTGCAGGAGCGCATCAACCAGCAGGCTATGGCCTGGAGCCGCCGCATGCTCGGCACCACCCAGCGCATTCTGGTCGAGGGCACCTCGCGCAAAAACATCATGGAGCTTTCCGGGCGCACCGAGAACAACCGGGTAGTCAACTTCGAAGGCACCCCGGATATGGTCGGTAAGTTTGTCGATGTCGAAATCGTTGACGTCTACACCAACTCGCTGCGCGGTAAAATTGTGCGCACCGAAGAGGAGATGGGGCTGCGTATCGCGGAATCTCCGGAATCGGTCATCGCGCGCACCCGCAAAGAAAACGACCTCGGCGTAGGGACTTATCAGCCGTGATCCACTCTGGCCTGCCGACCCCGGCAGGCCTTGTATTTCCCCTCCCTGGCCCAATATTCATAGCAATGCTTGCGCCATATTCCGATGACGTGAATAATTTCCTTACTGGCCGGAGACGTTTGCTGTCCGGCAAAACGCGTAAAGAGGAACAGCTTGAACATAGAAACCCGTGAAATTACCCTGGAGCCAGCGGATAACGCACGCCTGCTGGGGCTGTGTGGCCCGTTTGACGACAACATCAAACAGCTGGAGCGCCGATTGGGCATCGAAATCAATCGCCGTGACAATCACTTTAAACTGACCGGGCGCATGATATGCGTGAACGCGGCGGCAGATATTCTGCGCAGCCTGTACGTCGATACCGCGCCAATGCGCGGACAGATTCAGGACATTGAGCCGGAACAGATCCATCTGGCTATCAAAGAAGCTCGCGTGCTGGAACAGAGCGCCGAGAGCGTGCCGGAGTACGGCAAAGCCGTCAATATCAAGACCCGACGCGGCGTCATCAAGCCCCGTACGCCAAACCAGGCGCAGTACATCGCCAATATCCTCGACCATGATATTACCTTCGGCGTCGGCCCGGCCGGGACCGGGAAAACCTATCTGGCGGTTGCCGCGGCGGTAGACGCGCTCGAACGCCAGGACGTACGTCGTATTCTGCTGACCCGCCCCGCCGTTGAAGCCGGGGAAAAACTGGGCTTCCTGCCCGGCGATCTGAGTCAGAAAGTCGATCCGTACCTGCGCCCGCTGTACGATGCGCTGTTCGAAATGCTCGGCTTCGAGAAGGTCGAAAAACTGATTGAGCGCAACGTTATCGAAGTCGCGCCGCTGGCCTATATGCGCGGCCGTACGCTGAACGATGCCTTTATTATTCTTGATGAGAGCCAGAACACCACCATCGAACAGATGAAAATGTTCCTGACCCGTATCGGCTTTAATTCGAAGGCGGTGATCACCGGCGACGTTACCCAGATTGACCTGCCGCGCAGCACCAAATCCGGCCTGCGCCATGCCATTGAGGTGCTGGCAGAGGTCGATGAAATCAGCTTCAATTTCTTCCATAGCGAAGACGTGGTGCGTCACCCGGTGGTGGCCCGTATCGTTAATGCGTATGAAGCATGGGAAGAGGCTGACCAAAAACGTAAAGCAGACCTGGCCGCCGAGCGCAAACGCGAAGCCCAGGAACAGGAGCAGAAATGAGTCAGGTTATTCTCGATTTACAGCTGGCTTGCGAAGATAACGGCGGTTTGCCGGATGAAGCTCAGTTTCAACGCTGGGTCGATGCCGTCATTCCCCAGTTCCAGGAGGAGTCGGAAGTGACCGTCCGCCTGGTCGACGAAGCCGAAAGCCACGAGCTGAATCTGACCTATCGCGGCAAGGATAAGCCGACCAACGTGCTGTCATTCCCCTTCGAAGCGCCGCCGGGGATCGAGCTGCCGCTGCTTGGCGATCTGATTATCTGCCGTCAGGTCGTTGAGCAGGAGGCCGCAGAGCAGGGTAAACCGCTGGAAGCGCACTGGGCGCATATGGTGATTCACGGCAGTCTGCACCTGCTGGGCTACGACCATATCATTGATGAAGAAGCGGAAGAGATGGAAGGCATCGAAACAGAGATAATGCTTGCTCTGGGCTATGAGGATCCGTACATTGCCGAGAAGGAATAGCCTGCCGCCGGTTTAACCGGCGGCGCGCGCCCATGCCGTCCGGCGCTGAACATACGCGCGACGAGCGACAAATTAACTGACATGAGAACCCACACGACGCCATGAGCGACGACAATTCACACAGTAGTGACACAGTAAACAGCAAAAAGGGATTCTTCTCCCTGTTACTCAGCCAGCTTTTTCACGGAGAACCGAAAAACCGCGATGAACTGCTGGCGCTGATCCGTGATTCCGGGCAAAACGACCTTATCGACGAAGATACCCGCGATATGCTCGAAGGGGTCATGGATATCGCTGACCAGCGCGTCCGCGATATTATGATCCCCCGCTCGCAGATGATTACCCTGAAACGCAACCAGACGCTGGACGAGTGCCTCGATGTGATCATCGAATCCGCCCACTCGCGTTTCCCGGTCATCAGCGAAGATAAAGATCACATTGAAGGGATTCTGATGGCCAAAGATTTGCTGCCGTTTATGCGCAGCGACTCCGACGCTTTCAGCATGGAAAAAGTGTTACGCCCGGCGGTTGTCGTGCCTGAAAGCAAGCGGGTGGACCGCATGCTGAAAGAGTTCCGCTCCCAGCGTTATCATATGGCTATCGTGATTGATGAGTTCGGCGGCGTCTCTGGTCTGGTGACCATTGAAGACATCCTCGAACTTATCGTCGGCGAGATCGAAGACGAATACGATGAAGAAGAAGATATCGATTTTCGTCAGCTGAGCCGCCATACCTGGACGGTACGCGCCCTGGCCTCCATTGAAGACTTCAACGAAGCCTTTGGCACCCACTTCAGCGATGAAGAAGTGGATACCATTGGCGGGCTGGTGATGCAGGCCTTTGGCCATCTGCCGGCGCGCGGGGAGTCGATCGACATCGATGGTTACCAATTCAAGGTCGCCATGGCGGATAGCCGACGTATCATCCAGGTTCATGTCAAACTTCCTGACGACGCACCGCAGCCGAAGCTGGAAGATTAATTACACGGGACGATTAGCCTAAATGGTATTTGCCTCACTTATCGAACGCCAGCGCGTACGCCTGCTGCTGGCGCTATTATTCGGAGCCAGCGGAACGCTGGCTTTTTCTCCTTATGATATCTGGCCGGCGGCGATTATTTCGTTAATCGGCCTGCAGGGATTAACCCTTAATCGTCGTCCGTTGTCAGGCGCCTGGATTGGCTTTTTCTGGGGGATGGGGCTATTCGGTTCCGGCGTCAACTGGGTCTACGTCAGTATCGCGCAGTTTGGCGGCATGCCGGGCCCGGTCAACGTGTTCCTCGTGGTGCTGCTGGCGGCGTATATGTCGCTGTATACCGGGCTGTTCGCCGGCCTGCTTTCGCGTTTATGGCCGCAAACCAGCTGGGTTCGCGTCGCTATCGCCGCCCCGGTCGTCTGGCAGATAACCGAGTTCCTGCGCGGTTGGATCCTGACCGGCTTCCCGTGGCTGCAGTTTGGCTACAGCCAGATTGACGGCCCGCTGAAAGGGCTCGCGCCGGTAATGGGGGTTGAAGCCATTAACTTCCTGTTGATGATGGTCAGCGGCCTGCTGGTGCTGGCCCTCGTGCAACGTCGCTGGAAACCGCTGATCGCCGCCGCGGTGCTGTTCACCCTGCCCTTCCCGCTGCGCGACATCCAGTGGTATCAGCTGCAGCCGCAACGTGCGACCCAGGTATCGCTGGTACAGGGAGATATTCCCCAGGCGCTGAAATGGGATGAAAATCAGCTGGTCAATACGCTGAAGACCTATCTGGAGCTGACTCAGCCGCATATGGGAACATCCCAGCTGATCGTCTGGCCGGAATCGGCGATCCCGGATCTGGAAATCAACCAACAGCATTTCCTGAGCATGATGGACGATCTGCTGCGGGCGAAAAACAGTTCGCTGATTACCGGCATCGTCGACGCCCGCCTTAACCAGAAGAACCGTTACGACACCTACAACACCATCATCACCCTCGGTAAAGACAATCCTTATAGCTACGACTCCAAAGATCGCTACAACAAGAATCATCTGGTGCCGTTCGGTGAATTCGTGCCGCTGGAGTCCATTCTGCGCCCGCTGGCGCCGTTCTTCGACTTACCGATGTCCTCCTTCAGCCGCGGTCCGTACGTGCAGCCGCAGCTGATGGCGCATAATATGAAGCTGACGGCGGCGATCTGCTACGAAATTATTCTCGGCGAGCAGGTGCGGGATAACTTCCGTCCGGATACCGACTACCTGCTGACCATCTCAAACGATGCCTGGTTTGGTAAGTCGATCGGTCCGTGGCAGCACTTCCAGATGGCGCGGATGCGAGCGCTGGAACTGGCCCGGCCGCTGCTGCGCAGCACCAATAACGGTATTACCGCCGTCATCGGCCCACGCGGCGAAATTCAGGACATGATCCCGCAGTTCACCCGCGCGGTGCTGACCACCAAAGTCACCCCGACCACCGGCCTGACGCCGTACGCGCGTACCGGTAACTGGCCGCTGTGGGCGTTGACCGCGCTGTTTGCTTTTGGCGCACTGGTGATGAGCCTGCGTCAGCGCCGCCGCTAAGCCTTTTCTTTCTGCGGATTGACCTCCGCTCTGCCCCGGCGGACGCCTGTCGCCGGGGTCACCTCCCCCCGTTCACCCCAAACTGGCACGACCATTGCTTAATATACTCAGGTAGCGATGCCATCCCGTCCGGGTATAACCCGGTTGCACCGACACGGAACGGGTGACGCTCCACTTTGGTGCAATGAACGATTTTTGCCTTTAAATGGTGCGGAGTAGTTCGCAAAAATAAACAATATAACAGCAAAATCTTTACATTAAGCCAAACTAAATGCTAACAAACACATACAAATGCTGCACGTATATATGGCAGCCATAATAACGCACACACACATTCACAATGGGTATCAATAGCGTCAGTGACGCTGCGGATAAGGAGTTGGATATGCAATTACGTAAACTGGCTACAGCAATGCTGGTTATGGGTATGACCGCCGGTCTGGCGCATGCGGAAGATGCCGCCCCGGCAGCAGGCAGCACCCTGGACAAAATCGCCAAAAACGGCGTGATCGTCGTGGGTCACCGCGAATCCTCCGTACCGTTCTCTTACTACGACAATCAGCAAAAAGTGGTCGGTTACTCCCAGGACTACTCCAACGCTATCGTTGATGCCATCAAGAAGAAGCTGAATAAACCTGACCTGCAGGTCAAACTGGTTCCGGTCACTTCGCAAAACCGTATTCCGCTGCTGCAAAACGGTACCTATGACTTTGAGTGCGGCTCCACCACCAATAACCTCGAGCGTCAGCAGCAAGCGGCTTTCTCCGATACTATTTTCATCGTCGGTACCCGCCTGCTGGCGAAGAAAGGCGGTGCGATTAAAGACTTCCCGGATCTGAAAGATAAAGCGGTGGTCGTCACTTCCGGCACCACCTCGGAAATTCTGCTGCATAAGCTGAACGACGAGAAGAAAATGAACATGCGTATTATCAGCGCGAAAGACCACGGCGACTCCTTCCGTACTCTGGAGAGCGGCCGCGCGGTGGCCTTTATGATGGATGATGCGCTGCTGGCCGGCGAACGCGCGAAAGCGAAGAAACCGGATAACTGGGAAATCATCGGTACGCCGCAGTCGAAAGAGGCCTACGGCTGTATGCTGCGTAAAGATGACCCGCAGTTTAAAGCCCTGGTAGATGAGACCGTCGCCCAGGCCCAGACCTCCGGCGAAGCCGCGAAATGGTTCGATAAGTGGTTCAAAAACCCGATTCCGCCGAAAAACCTGAATATGAACTTCGAACTCTCTGACGACATGAAGGCGCTGTTCAAATCACCTAACGACAAAGCTCTTAACTAATTAAAAAAACAAGGGGCGGGAAATCCTGCCCTCCCGATCGTTGTGATAGCACGGACAGACTATACGGTGGCTGGTCGTTCCCCAGCCGCCGCGAATACCGAAACAGGCTGAACAATGATCTTCGAGGGTAGCGCTGCTACCCTTTTTTTTCCAGGAGTCATTTATGTCAATAGACTGGAACTGGGGTATTTTCCTGCAACAGGCCCCGTTCGGCAACACTACCTATCTGGGCTGGCTATGGAGCGGCTTTCAGGTCACCGTCGCCCTGTCGGTCACCGCCTGGATTATCGCTTTCTTCGTTGGTTCACTGTTTGGCATTTTGCGTACCGCCCCCAATCGCTGGCTATCGGGCATCGGTACCTGCTACGTCGAACTGTTCCGTAACGTCCCGCTGATCGTTCAGTTCTTTACCTGGTATCTGGTGGTGCCGGAACTTCTGCCGGAAAACCTCGGCATGTGGTTCAAGTCCGAGCTGGATCCCAATATTCAGTTCTTTCTCTCTTCGATGATGTGTCTGGGCCTGTTTACCGCGGCGCGCGTATGCGAACAGGTTCGCGCCGCCATTCAGTCGCTGCCGCGCGGACAGAAAAACGCCGGGCTGGCGATGGGCCTGACGCTGCCGCAGACCTATCGTTACGTGCTGCTGCCCAACGCCTATCGCGTGATTGTGCCGCCGATGACTTCCGAAATGATGAACCTGGTGAAAAACTCGGCCATCGCATCGACCATCGGGCTGGCCGATATGGCGGCGCAGGCGGGCAAGCTGCTGGATTACTCGGCCCACGCCTGGGAATCCTTTACGGCGATTACCCTTGCCTACGTGTTTATTAATGCGGTGATTATGCTGGTGATGTATGTGGTTGAACGCAAGGTCCGCCTGCCGGGCAATATGGGGGGCAAATAATCATGTACGATTTTGACTGGAGTTCCATCGTTCCTTCCATGCCCTACCTGCTGGCCGGGCTGGTTATCACCCTGAAAATCACCGTGACCGCCATTATTATCGGTATCGTCTGGGGGACGCTGCTGGCGGTTATGCGCCTGTCGAGCTTCCTGCCGCTGGCGTGGTTTGCCAGGACTTACGTCAACGTGTTCCGCTCCATCCCGCTGGTTATGGTGCTGCTGTGGTTTTATCTGATTGTCCCCGGCTTTCTGCAGAACGTGCTGGGCCTGTCGCCAAAGAGCGATATCCGGCTGATTTCAGCCATGGTGGCCTTCTCGATGTTTGAAGCGGCCTACTATTCGGAAATTATCCGCGCCGGTATTCAGAGTATTTCCCGCGGCCAGTCCAGCGCCGCGCTGGCGCTGGGGATGACCCACTGGCAATCCATGAAGCTGATTATTTTGCCGCAGGCGTTTCGCGCCATGGTCCCGCTACTGCTCACTCAGGGCATCGTACTGTTTCAGGATACCTCGCTGGTCTACGTCCTGAGCCTGGCCGACTTCTTCCGTACCGCCTCCACCATCGGCGAGCGTGACGGAACCCAGGTCGAGATGATCCTGTTCGCAGGCGCCGTTTATTTTGTTATTAGTCTCAGCGCATCGCTGTTGGTCAGCTGGTTGAAGAAAAGGACTGTGTAATGATTACCCTGAAAAACGTTTCAAAATGGTATGGTCACTTTCAGGTGCTGACCGACTGCTCCACGGAAGTGAAAAAAGGTGAAGTGGTGGTGGTTTGCGGGCCTTCTGGCTCCGGGAAATCGACTCTGATTAAAACCGTTAACGGGCTGGAGCCGATCCAACAGGGCGAGATCACCGTTGACGGCACCCAGGTGAACGATAAAAAAACCAACCTCGCCAAACTGCGCTCCCGCGTGGGGATGGTGTTCCAGCACTTTGAACTGTTTCCACACCTGTCGATTATCGACAACCTGACGCTGGCGCAGGTGAAAGTGCTCAACCGCGATAAAGCCGCTTCCCGTGCCAAGGGCCTGAAGCTGCTGGAGCGCGTGGGCCTCTCCGCCCATGCAGAAAAATACCCGGCGCAGCTCTCCGGCGGCCAGCAGCAGCGTGTGGCCATCGCCCGGGCGCTATGTATGGATCCGATTGCCATGTTGTTTGACGAACCGACGTCAGCGCTGGATCCGGAGATGATCAACGAAGTGCTGGATGTCATGGTCGAGCTGGCGAATGAAGGGATGACGATGATGGTGGTCACCCACGAGATGGGCTTTGCCCGTAAGGTGGCCAACCGGGTAATCTTTATGGATGAGGGGAAGATTGTCGAAGACGCCGACAAGGAAGCGTTCTTCGCCAACCCGCAATCCGAACGCGCAAAAGATTTCCTCGCCAAAATCCTGCATTAATCCTGCGGCGCGCGCCGTTCGGTGCGCGCCCGCTCCCCTTCCCCGCGGCGATCGACCTCGCTCATCAGGGTTCAAAAGGACGACGCTGGAACTGATCGTGGCCGCATTTCGGGCAGCGCGGCAGCACGTCCGGGGTATAGACCGCCAGATGAAAATGACAGTGCTCGCATACCAGATTCCCCAGCCCCACCACTTCCCCACTGTGGTACACCCCGTGATGGTTAAGATCCTGGAACACCTCGCGCCATTCCAGCTGGGTTTTATCGGTAATATCCGCCAGCTCCTGCCACAGACTTTCCTTTATCACGCGCATAAATACGCTGTCCGACAGCTCATCCTGACTCTCTTCATAGCTGCGCGCGAACTCTTCGAGATCGCGTCTGACCGCGGTGGTCAGCGACTCCACTTCGCGCTGCGTTAACTCACCGGAGTGGCTCATTTTCACCCGCGCCTGCTCCACCAGAGTGTCAATATCGCGCTCTCCATTGCGTAGCCGTTCACTGAGCGTCGACACCAGTTCACGGTAGAATTGAGCAACCTTGTTCATCATTTCGCCTCCGCTGTGGTTAACTTCTTCTAATAATAGACGTTATTTGCCATCTGCTTTGCCAGTTGGCCCACAGAGTCGCTAAATATTCTCCGCCGCTTTTGCCGATGTTAATGTGCGAAAGGCTGTTTTGACGTGGGCGTTTGGGCTATGCTATGCCGATCTGATAACACATCCATTGGCTACATTTGTAGCTGTATTGAAAACAGGACCACTGGCTGCCATGCAAGAGCAATACCGCCCGGAAGAGATAGAATCGAAAGTCCAGCTTCACTGGGACGATAATCGTACATTTGAAGTCACTGAAGACGAGAGCAAAGAGAAGTATTACTGCCTGTCGATGCTTCCTTATCCTTCTGGCCGACTACACATGGGCCACGTGCGTAACTACACCATCGGCGACGTCATCGCCCGCTACCAGCGTATGCTGGGCAAAAACGTTCTGCAGCCCATCGGCTGGGATGCGTTTGGCCTGCCTGCAGAAGGCGCGGCGGTAAAAAACAACACCGCCCCGGCCCCGTGGACCTACGACAACATCGCCTACATGAAAAACCAGCTGAAAAAGCTGGGCTTCGGCTATGACTGGAGCCGTGAAGTGGCGACCTGCACCCCGGAATATTACCGCTGGGAGCAAAAATTCTTCACCGAGCTGTATAAAAAAGGGCTGGTGTACAAGAAGACCTCGGCGGTGAACTGGTGCCCGAACGACCAGACCGTACTCGCCAACGAACAGGTTATCGACGGCTGCTGCTGGCGTTGTGATACCAAAGTGGAGCGTAAAGAGATCCCGCAGTGGTTTATCAAAATCACCGCCTACGCCGACGAGCTGCTGAACGATCTGGATAAGCTGGATCACTGGCCGGATACCGTGAAGACCATGCAGCGCAACTGGATTGGTCGCTCTGAAGGGGTAGAAATCTCCTTCAACGTTAACGAGTACGCCGACAAGCTGACCGTCTACACCACCCGTCCGGATACCTTCATGGGCTGTACCTACCTGGCCGTTGCCGCGGGTCACCCGCTGGCGCAGCAGGCGGCGGCGACCAACCCGGAGCTGGCTGCGTTTATCGACGAATGCCGCAACACCAAAGTCGCAGAAGCCGAAATGGCGACGATGGAGAAAAAAGGCGTCGATACCGGCTTTAAAGCGATTCACCCGCTGACCGGCGAAGAAATTCCGGTCTGGGCGGCAAACTTCGTGCTGATGGAATACGGCACCGGCGCCGTCATGGCCGTTCCGGGTCACGATCAGCGCGACTACGAATTTGCCAGCAAATACGGCCTGAACATTAAGCCGGTTATCCTGGCGGCGGACGGTTCGGAACCGGATCTGTCCGCGCAGGCGCTGACCGAAAAAGGCGTGCTGTTCAACTCCGGCGAATTCAACGGCCTGAGCCATGAAGCCGGTTTCAACGCCATCGCCGATAAACTGGCGGCCATGGGCGTTGGCGAGCGTAAAGTTAACTATCGTCTGCGCGACTGGGGCGTTTCCCGTCAGCGTTACTGGGGCGCACCGATCCCGATGGTGACGCTGGAAGACGGCACCGTAATGCCAACCCCGGACGACCAACTGCCGGTTATCCTGCCGGAAGACGTGGTCATGGATGGCATCACCAGCCCGATCAAGGCCGACCCCGAGTGGGCAAAAACCACCGTAAACGGTCAGCCGGCGCTGCGCGAAACCGACACCTTCGATACCTTTATGGAATCTTCCTGGTACTACGCGCGCTACACCTGCCCGCAGTACGACGACGGCATGCTGGATCCGAAAGCGGCCAACTACTGGCTGCCGGTCGATATTTATATCGGCGGGATCGAGCATGCGATCATGCACCTGCTGTACTTCCGTTTCTTCCACAAACTGATGCGCGACGCGGGCATGGTGAACTCCGACGAGCCGGCGAAACAGCTGCTGTGCCAGGGGATGGTGTTGGCTGACGCCTTCTACTACGTGGGTGAAAACGGCGAGCGTAACTGGGTCTCCCCGGTGGATGCCAGCGTTGAGCGTGATGAGAAAGGCCGTATCGTCAAAGCCTATGATCCGCAAGGTCGTGAGCTGGTCTATACCGGCATGAGCAAAATGTCCAAGTCGAAGAACAACGGCATCGACCCGCAGGTGATGGTTGAGCGCTACGGCGCGGATACCGTGCGCCTGTTTATGATGTTCGCCTCTCCGGCAGATATGACCCTCGAATGGCAGGAATCCGGCGTAGAAGGGGCTAACCGCTTCCTGAAACGCGTCTGGAAACTGGTTTACGAGCACGCGACCCAGGGCGCGGTTGCCGCACTGGACGTTGCCAGCCTGAGCGAAGATCAGCAGGCGCTGCGTCGCGATGTGCACAAAACCATCGCCAAAGTCACCGATGATATCGGCCGTCGTCAGACCTTCAACACCGCGATCGCCGCGATCATGGAGCTGATGAACAAACTGGCGAAAGCGCCGCAGGAAAACGAGCAGGATCGCGCGCTGATGCGTGAGGCTCTGCTGGCGGTGGTGCGCATGCTCAACCCGTTCACCCCGCACGCTTGCTTCACCCTGTGGCGGGAGCTGGGCGGTGAAGGCGATATCGATAACGCACCGTGGCCGGTCGCCGACGAAAGCGCGATGGTTGAAAATACCACCCTGGTGGTTGTCCAGGTTAATGGTAAAGTTCGTGGTAAAATTACCGTTCCGGTCGATGCCACCGAAGATCAGGTGCGTGAACGTGCTGGTCAGGAACATCTGGTCGCGAAGTATCTCGACGGTGTAACCGTACGTAAAGTGATCTACGTTCCGGGTAAACTGCTCAATCTGGTCGTTGGCTAAGCGCAGGAGGAAGCGTGCGATATCTGGCAACATTGTTGTTATCTCTGGCGGTGTTAATCACCGCCGGATGCGGCTGGCATCTGCGGAGCACCACCCAGGTGCCCACCGCGATGAAAACCATGATCTTTCAGTCGAGCGATCCGAATGGTCCGTTGAGTCGTTCACTCCGCAATCAGCTGCGCCTGAATGGGGTCGAACTGATCGATGCCAGCACGCTGCGTAAGGATGTCCCTTCTCTGCGTCTGGATTCATCGTCGATTCAGAAAGACACGGCCTCCATTTTCCAGGACGGCCGTACGGCTGAATACCAGATGGTGATGACGGTTCAGGCCAGCGTACTGATCCCGGGTCATGATATTTATCCGATCAACACCAAGGTCTACCGTTCGTTCTTCGATAACCCGCAGGCGGCGTTAGCGAAAGATGCCGAGCAGGATATGATCATCCAGGAGATGTACGACAAAGCCGCAGAACAGCTGATTCGTAAGCTGCCAAGCGTCCATGTTGCCGATGTCGAAGCCACGAAAGAGGAAGAGAAGACGGTCGCCCCGACTGCCGCCTCCGCGACCTCTGGCAACCGCGTCTCCACCACGCTGGGTAACTGATGATTCGGTTGTACCCTGAACAACTCCGCGCGCAGCTCACCGAAGGGCTGCGCGCGGCCTATTTACTCCTCGGGAGCGACCCTCTGCTGCTGCAGGAAAGTCAGGACGCGATTCGCGAAGCGGCTACGCCTCAGGGCTTTACCGAACACCATACCGCGACCATCGACGCCAGTACCGACTGGCCCGCCCTCTTCTCGCTTAGCCAGGCAATGAGCCTGTTCGCCAGCCGTCAGACGCTACTCCTCGTCCTGCCGGAAAACGGCCCCAACGCGGCGATTAACGAACAGCTCGCCACCCTGGTTGGCATGCTACACGATGATTTGCTGCTGATTGTTCGCGGCAATAAGCTGACTAAAGCGCAGGAAAACGCCGCCTGGGTCACCGCCCTGGCCAGCCGCGCGGTGCAGGTCAGCTGTCAGACGCCGGAACATGCGCAGCTGCCGCGCTGGCTGGCGGCACGGGCAAAACAGCATCATTTGCAGCTTGATGACGCCGCCAGCCAGCTGCTGTGCTATTGCTACGAAGGCAACCTGCTGGCGCTGGCGCAAGCGCTGGAACGACTCTCCCTGCTGTGGCCGGATGGCAAGCTCACGCTGCCGCGCGTCGAGCAGGCGGTGAACGACGCCGCCCACTTTACGCCCTACCACTGGGTGGATGCGCTGCTGGCCGGCAAAAGCAAACGGGTGCTGCATATCCTGCAACAGCTGCGTCTGGAAGGGAGCGAGCCGGCGATTCTGCTGCGTACGCTTCAGCGCGAGCTGCTGCTGCTGGTTAACCTGAAGCGCCAGTCGGCCCAGACGCCGCTGCGCGCTTTGTTTGATAAGCATCGGGTGTGGCAGAATCGTCGTCAGCTGCTCAGCGACGCGCTGGCGCGCCTCAGCAATGACCAGCTGCGCCAGGCCGTAACCCTGCTGACCCGCGCGGAAATCACCTTTAAGCAGGATTACGGCAGCGCCATCTGGCCGGAATTAGAAAGTCTCTCTTTATTGCTCTGCCATAAAGCGTTGGCGGACGTGTTTATTGATGGTTGATATGACTCAGTTGCAGGCAATGTACGGCGGCACCTTCGATCCGGTGCATTATGGTCACCTCAAACCGGTCGAGATTCTGGCAAACCAGATAGGCCTGAGGAAAGTGATTATTGTGCCGAATAATGTGCCGCCACATCGCCCGCAGCCTGAGGCGACCGGCGCCCAGCGTAAACATATGCTGGAACTGGCCATCGCCGATAAGCCCCTGTTCGTGCTTGATGAGCGCGAGCTGCAGCGGCAGACGCCCTCCTGGACCGCGCAAACCCTTGAAGAGTGGCGACAGGAGCAAGGCCCGGAGCGGCCGCTGGCGTTTATTATTGGCCAGGACTCGCTGCTGACCTTCCCGACCTGGCACAATTACGCCACGATTCTCGATAATGCGCATCTGATCGTCTGCCGACGCCCGGGGTATCCGCTGGTCATGAAGCGTGATGAAGATCAGCAGTGGCTGGATGCGCATTTAACTCACGACGTTGAACTGCTGCACAGCCGCCCAGCCGGCGCGATCTACCTGGCGGAGACGCCATGGTTTGATATTTCAGCCACCCTGATTCGTCAGCGCCTGGAGCAGGGTGAATCCTGCGCCGATATGCTGCCCGCCGCGGTGCTGGAGTATATCCACCAGCAAAAGCTCTATTGCTAACCCTTCGCTAAGGCAGCCCCGGCCGCGGATCTGCCAGCGCCGTGTCGTTTGGCTTATACTCAGCATCATTCACGTTGCCAGAAGGCCTTACGATAGTGAGATTATGGTTAGTTCGTCATGGCGAAACCCAGGCCAATGCAGCCGGCCTCTATAGCGGACACGCCCCTACCCCGTTGACCGAGCGCGGCGTCATGCAGGCGCAAACCCTCGGCCAACGCTTGCAGGCGGTGCCGTTCGACCTCGTGTTGTGCAGCGAGCTGGAACGGACCCAACGTACCGCCAGCCTGCTCCTCGGCGGCCGCGAAATTCCCCGCCAGATTGTCCCTGAACTCAATGAGATGTTTTTCGGTGATTGGGAAATGCGCCACCATCGGGATTTACAGCGTGAAGATGCGGAAAACTATGCCGCCTGGTGCGCGGACTGGCAGCATAGCGCGCCCACTAACGGCGAGGACTTTCAGACTTTCGCCCGCCGCGTCGACACCGTTGTGGATAAGCTGCCGCAGTACCAGCACCTTGACCATCTGCTGATCGTCGGCCATCAGGGGGTTCTGAGCCTGCTAATCGCGCGGTTGCTACAGCTGCCGGCGGCGGCGATGTGGCATTTCCCTATCGCGCATGGCGCATGGAGCGCATTCGATCTGCGCCATGATTTCGTCACGCTGCGGGTACTAAATAGCCAGGCCGTCTGGCAGAGGGAAGAAGAATTCCGCGCAGACCATTGACAGGTCAGAGCAGGCTGTTATTCTCCGCAGCCTGAACGCATCCGCCAATCCATGCAGGCAGAAATTGTTTTACAAAAATGGCGATGCAATCGCGGGCGATGGATGGGATGATAGCCGCCTTCAACGCCTGTCGGCCGACATTTATCCCGACTTTTACACCAGTTCAGGTATACTGTCAGGCTGTTTATTATTATCAAACTTCACTCACCCAGGGGGAACTCTTGCAGGGTAAAGCACTCCAGGATTTTGTTATCGACAAAATTGATGACCTGAAAGGTCAGGACATCGTTGCCATTGACGTTCAAGGCAAATCCAGCATTACAGATTGCATGATTATTTGCACCGGCACCTCCACGCGCCACGTCATGTCCATCGCCGACCACGTGGTGCAGGAGTCTCGCGCCGCCGGTATGCTGCCGCTGGGCGTTGAAGGTGAAAGCGCCGCCGACTGGATTGTTGTCGATCTCGGCGATGTCATGGTTCACGTCATGCAGGAAGAGAGCCGTCGTCTGTACGAGCTGGAAAAACTCTGGAGTTAATGCGTGAAGCTGCAACTGGTGGCCGTTGGCACCAAAATGCCGGACTGGGTGCAGACCGGCTTTAGTGAATACGTGCGCCGTTTTCCAAAAGATATGCCGTTCGAGCTGCTGGAAATTCCCGCCGGTAAACGCGGTAAAAATGCGGACATCAAGCGGATCCTCGAAAAAGAGGGCG
This sequence comes from Klebsiella sp. NPDC088457, assembly GCF_044900465.1. NCBI lineage: Bacteria > Pseudomonadati > Pseudomonadota > Gammaproteobacteria > Enterobacterales > Enterobacteriaceae > Klebsiella > Klebsiella sp. NPDC088457. The sequence continues at coordinate 49,258 of NZ_JBJDNH010000011.1, forward strand.
AAATGATGCTGGCGGCCGCGGGCAAAAACCGCATCGTGACCCTGGATATTCCGGGGAAACCGTGGGATACGCCGCAGCTGGCGCGTGAACTGGAACGCTGGAAACAGGATGGCCGCGATGTCAGCCTGCTCATTGGAGGCCCGGAGGGCCTCTCTCCGGCGTGTAAAGCAGCAGCGGAACAGAGTTGGTCGCTCTCCACGCTCACCTTGCCTCATCCGCTGGTACGCGTACTGGTCGCTGAGAGCCTGTATCGGGCGTGGAGCATTACCACCAACCACCCTTACCACCGTGAATAATGATGACCAGGGTAGACTAAGCAGCGAATGAAATTACAGAATTCTTTCCGCGACTATTCGGCTGAATCCTCGCTGTTCGTGCGCCGGGCGCTGGTCGCTTTTTTGGGGATTTTGCTGCTTACCGGCATACTGGTTGCCAATCTTTATAACGTGCAGATCGTTCGCTACACCGACTATCAGACGCGTTCCAATGAAAACCGCATCAAGCTGGTTCCCATTCCGCCAAGCCGCGGCATTATCTATGACCGTAACGGCACGCCGCTGGCGCTGAACCGCACCATCTACCAGCTGGAGATGATGCCGGAAAAAGTGGATAACGTGCAGCAAACGCTGGATGCCTTGCGCGATGTGATCGATCTGACCGACGATGATATTGCCGGCTTCAAAAAAGAGCGCGCGCGTTCCCATCGCTTCACCTCGATTCCCGTCAAGGTGAACCTCAGCGAAGTACAGGTCGCCCGCTTCGCGGTTAACCAGTACCGCTTTCCCGGCGTCGAAGTCAAAGGCTATAAACGCCGCTACTACCCCTATAACTCCGCCCTTACCCACGTTATCGGCTACGTCTCAAAAATTAACGATAAAGACGTCGAGCGCCTGGATAAAGAAGGCAAGCTGGCGAACTACGCCTCAACGCACGATATCGGCAAGCTCGGTATCGAACGCTACTATGAAGATGTCCTGCACGGACAGACCGGTTATGAAGAGGTTGAAGTCAACAACCGCGGCCGCGTCATTCGTCAGCTCAAAGAGGTGCCGCCGCAGGCCGGGCGCGATATCTATTTAACCCTCGATCTTAAGCTGCAGCAGTATATCGAGACGCTGCTGGCCGGCAGCCGCGCCGCGGTGGTGGTTACCGACCCGCGCAGCGGCAGCATCCTCGCGCTGGTTTCCACCCCAAGCTACGACCCGAACCTGTTCGTTGACGGGATCTCCAGCAAAGATTACTCCGGCCTGCTGAACGACCCGAATACCCCGCTGGTCAACCGCGCGACGCAGGGGGTCTATCCGCCGGCGTCGACGGTGAAGCCCTATGTCGCGGTATCGGCGCTGAGCGCGAATGTCATCACCCGCAATACCAGCCTGTTCGATCCCGGCTGGTGGCAGCTGCCCGGCTCGGATAAACGCTATCGCGACTGGAAAAAATGGGGCCACGGACACCTGAACGTCACCAAAGCGCTGGAAGAGTCGGCGGATACCTATTTCTACCAGGTTGCCTATGATATGGGGATCGACCGCCTCTCCGAATGGATGAGTAAATTCGGCTACGGTCACTATACCGGCATCGACCTGTCGGAAGAGCGATCCGGGAATATGCCCACCCGTGAATGGAAGCTGAAGCGCTTTAAGAAACCCTGGTATCAGGGCGACACCATTCCGGTTGGCATCGGCCAGGGCTACTGGACCGCAACGCCGATTCAGATGAACAAAGCGTTGATGATCCTGATTAACGACGGCGTGGTAAAAGTGCCGCACCTGCTGCAAAGCACCGTTGAAGATGGCAAACAGGTGCCGTGGGTGCAGCCGCACGAGCCGCCGGTCGGCGATATTCACTCCGGCTTCTGGGAAATCGCCAAGGATGGGATGTTTGGCGTGGCTAACCGCGGCAACGGTACCGCGCATAAATACTTCGCCAGCGCGCCTTATAAAATTGCGGCGAAATCCGGTACGGCGCAGGTCTTTGGCCTGAAGGCCAATGAAACGTATAACGCACACAGAATCGCCGAACGTCTGCGTGACCATAAACTGATGACGGCGTTTGCCCCTTATAACAACCCCCAGGTTGCTGTCGCTATCATTCTTGAGAACGGCGGTGCCGGCCCGGCGGTCGGTACCATTATGCGCCAGATTCTCGACCACATTATGCTGGGTGATAACAACACCAATCTGCCGAGTGAAAACCCGGCGGTAACGGCGGGGGAGGATCAATAATGACTGATAATCCGAATAAAAAATCGCTATGGGATAAAATCCATCTCGACCCGACGATGGTGCTGATTTTGCTGGCGCTGTTGACCTACAGCGCGCTGGTTATCTGGAGCGCCAGCGGCCAGGATATCGGGATGATGGAGCGCAAAATTGGCCAGATCGCCATGGGCGTGGTGATCATGATCGTCATGGCGCAAATTCCGCCGCGGGTGTATGAAGGCTGGGCGCCCTATCTCTACATCTTCTGTATTATCCTGCTGGTGGCGGTCGATGCCTTCGGCGCCATTTCCAAAGGCGCGCAGCGCTGGCTCGATCTCGGCGTCGTTCGCTTTCAGCCGTCGGAAATTGCCAAAATCGCCGTGCCGCTGATGGTGGCGCGCTTCATCAACCGCGATGTCTGTCCGCCTTCGCTGAAGAATACCGCCATTGCGCTGGTGCTGATTTTCCTGCCCACCCTGCTGGTCGCCGCGCAGCCCGACCTCGGCACCTCTATTTTGATCGCCCTGTCAGGCCTCTTCGTGCTGTTCCTCTCCGGATTAAGCTGGCGTCTGATCGGCGTGGCGGTCGTGCTGGTGGCCGCCTTTATCCCGATTTTATGGTTCTTCCTGATGCATGATTATCAGCGGCAGCGCGTGATGATGCTGCTTGACCCGGAGACCGACCCGCTGGGTGCCGGCTATCACATTATCCAGTCGAAAATCGCCATTGGTTCCGGCGGCCTACGCGGCAAAGGCTGGTTGCACGGTACCCAGTCGCAGCTGGAATTCCTGCCGGAGCGCCATACCGACTTTATCTTCGCGGTGCTCGCCGAAGAGCTTGGCCTGATTGGGGTTCTGGTGCTGCTGGCGCTGTATATCCTGCTTATTATGCGCGGGCTGTGGATCGCCGCCCAGGCGCAAACCACCTTCGGCCGGGTCATGGCCGGTGGTTTAATGTTGATTTTATTCGTTTATGTCTTCGTAAATATTGGTATGGTGAGTGGTATTTTACCAGTGGTGGGGGTACCGTTGCCGCTGGTCAGCTATGGGGGCTCAGCCCTGATCGTATTGATGGCCGGGTTTGGTATCGTGATGTCGATCCATACCCACAGAAAAATGTTGTCGAAAAGCGTTTAAGGGGTTCGCGATGCGTAAGCAATGGCTGGGGATCTGCATAGCAGCGGGGCTGCTGGCGGCATGTTCGGGTGAAGACGTTCAACAGAAAACGGTCAGCACTCCGCAGCCGGCAGTGTGTAATGGCCCGAGCGTGGAAATCAGCGGCGCCGATCCGCATTATGAGACGCCGAATGCGACGGCGAATCAGGATTATGAGCGCGATGGCAAGCGCTATAAAATCGTCCAGGATCCATCTAACTTTACCCAGACCGGTCTGGCCGCCATTTATGACGCGGAACCCAACAGCAACCTGACCGCCTCCGGCGAAGCCTTCGACCCGACGCAGCTGACCGCCGCGCACCCTACGCTGCCGATTCCCAGCTATGTGCGGGTGACTAACGTGGCGAACGGTCGGATGATCGTGGTGCGGATTAACGATCGCGGGCCGTATGGCAACGATCGCGTCATTTCGCTCTCACGCGCCTCCGCCGATCGTCTGAACACCTCGAATAACACCAAAGTGCGCATCGATCCGATCATCGTCGCGCCGGACGGCTCGCTCTCAGGCCCGGGAATGGCCTGTACCACCGTCGCGAAACAAACCTATGCCTTACCGGCGCGTCCGGATCTTGACGGCGGCACCAGCGTCTCGCCCGATCAGCCGACGCAAGCCGACGTTCGCCCGATCAGCAATTCGACGCTGAAGCCGGAAGATAGCGTCGGCGCACCGGTAAACAGCAGCGGCTTCCTCGGCGCGCCGACGCCGCTGAATAACGGCGTGCTGGAAAGCAGCGAACCCGTCGTTCAGGCGGCCCCGGTCACCGCTCCCGGCTCTATTCAAGGCAGCGTAACCCCTGCAGCACCTGCGGCGGCTGCCGCAACGACCGCGGTCGCCGCCTCCGCGGCCTCCGCCAGCGGCGACTTTGTCGTGCAGGTCGGTGCCGTCAGCGATCGGGGCCGCGCGCAGCAATATCAGCAGCGCCTCAGCCAGCAGTTTTCCGTGCCTGGCCGTGTTGTGCAGAACGGCGCGGTGTGGCGCATTCAGCTAGGTCCGTTCGGCAGTAAAGCGCAGGCCAGCACCGTACAGCAGCGCCTGCAAAGCGAAGCGCAGCTGCAATCATTTATTACTCACGCCAACTAAACACGCGGGACCGTTGTCCGCGGGACTATGCGCATGACAAAGTCATTAACAAAGTCATGCGCAATGTCGGATGCCGGTCCACAGAGCATTTGTTATAGTAGGGCACTTTTTTAACTTCATCACGGATGCCGTTGTTCACACCATGAAGACCTCTTTCACCGCACGTTTACTCGTTACGGCCCTCTCCGTTGCAGCACTCTCTTCCGCTGCCCACGCCGATGACCTGAATCTCAAAACCATGATCCCAGGCGCCCCGCAGATTGATGCCGAATCATGGATCCTTATCGATTACAATTCGGGCAAAGTGCTGGCGGAGAATAACGCCGATGCCCGTCGCGACCCGGCAAGTCTGACCAAAATGATGACCAGCTACGTTATCGGCCAGGCCATGAAAGCGGGTAAGTTTAAAGAATCCGATCTGGTCACGGTGGGTAACGATGCGTGGGCGACCGGCAACCCGGTATTCAAAGGCTCTTCATTGATGTTCCTTAAGCCTGGTATGCAGGTCCCGGTTTCTCAGCTGATCCGCGGGATCAATCTGCAGTCCGGGAACGACGCCTGCGTGGCGATGGCCGACTATGTCGCCGGTAGCCAGGATGCATTCGTCAGCCTGATGAACAGCTATGTCAACGCGCTGGGCCTGAAGAACAGCCACTTCCAGACCGTTCACGGCCTGGATGCCGAAGGTCAGTACAGCTCCGCGCGCGATATGGCGCTGATTGGCCAGGCGCTGATCCGCGACGTGCCGAACGAATACACCATCTATAAAGAAAAAGAGTTTACCTTCAACGGCATTCGCCAGCTGAACCGTAACGGTCTGCTGTGGGATAACAGCCTGAACGTCGACGGAATTAAAACCGGCCACACCGACAAAGCGGGTTATAACCTTGTGGCCTCCGCCACCGAAGGCCAGATGCGCCTGATCTCCGCCGTGATGGGCGGTCGTACTTATAAAGGCCGTGAATCTGAAAGCAAAAAGCTGCTGACCTGGGGCTTCCGCTTCTTCGAAACCGTTAACCCGCTGAAAGCCGGCAAAGAGTTCTCTTCTGAACCGGCCTGGTTTGGCGATAGCGATCGCGCCTCGCTGGGGGTCGACAAAGACGTTTATCTGACCATCCCGCGCGGCCGGATGAAAGACCTGAAGGCCAGCTACGTCCTGAACAATACCGAACTGCACGCGCCGCTGCAGAAAAATCAGGTGGTCGGTACCATTAACTTCCAGCTGGATGGCAAGACGATCGATCAGCGCCCGCTGGTGGTCCTGCAAGAAATTCCTGAAGGTAATTTCTTCGGCAAAATGATTGATTACATTAAGTTAATGTTCCACCACTGGTTTGGTTAAAAATCGAACGCTTGAAAGTGTGATTTACATCCCCATATACTTACTATCTAAGTAACCTGATAACTCCCACCCCTGTGGGAGTTATTATTTTTTGTCGTAACACCGGAGCTGACATGAAAACCAAACTTAACGAACTGCTTGAATTCCCTACTCCATTTACTTACAAAGTAATGGGGCAGGCGTTGCCTGAGCTGGTTGATCAGGTGGTGGAAGTGGTACAGCGCCATGCGCCTGGTGATTACTCCCCGCAGGTAAAGCCGAGCAGCAAAGGTAACTACCACTCGGTCTCCATCACCATCAACGCGACCCATATCGAACAGGTTGAAACCCTGTACGAAGAGCTGGGCAATATCGACATTGTCCGGATGGTGCTGTAACCCATTCCGCGACCCGGCCCCGTGCCGGGTCATCTCTCTCCCCCCGCTTTGCTGTGATATACTCGCCCCCCTAAGTCACTTCTCTCTCTGCGGAGACGTTGTTTTGCAGCATAACAAAATCCTTATCCGGCAACTTGGCCTGCAACCTTACGAACCAGTCTCGCAGGCGATGCACCAATTTACCGACGCCCGCGATGACGCGACGCCGGATGAAATCTGGCTGGTCGAACATCATCCGGTCTTTACTCAGGGCCAGGCGGGCAAAGCCGAACATGTGCTGGTTCCGGGCGATATTCCGGTGATTCAAAGCGATCGCGGCGGCCAGGTGACCTATCACGGCCCGGGGCAACAGGTAATGTACGTGCTCCTGAATCTCAAGCGCCGCAAGCTGGGCGTGCGCGAACTGGTGACGCTGTTAGAGCAGACCGTGGTCAATACGCTGGCGGAGTATGGGATTGAATCCCACCCGCGCGCCGATGCGCCCGGCGTGTATGTCGGCGAGCAAAAAATCTGCTCCCTCGGTTTGCGCATCCGTAAAGGGTGTTCCTTCCACGGCCTGGCGCTGAATATCGCCATGGACCTGTCGCCGTTTCTGCGCATCAACCCCTGCGGCTACGCCGGAATGGAGATGGCGCAAATGCGTCAGTGGCGGCCGGATGTTCAGCCGCTGGAGGTAGCTCCACATCTGGTCGCTAACCTGCTGACCCTGCTGGGCAACCCGCCGCACGAATTTATTGCCGCAGCATAATGCTCGCCCGCCTTGCCGGGGTGCGACAGTTTACCCGTCGCGCGCAGGAGCCGTTGCCTGACAAGAAGCTCGACGCGGCTCTACCGGCATTTAAACAATAAAGCACGTGAGGATAAGCATAAAACAACAACTATTTTACAATTTGCCGAACAGGTAGGCTGCTTTCTGTCCCATTTCAATGGTATACTGCCTGTCCTTAATTCAAAAATAGTTGATAAATACAACATTTCCTTGAATTGATTCGCTTTCCTTCGTGACTCGCAACTGGAACACGCACGCTATGAGTAAACCCATTGTGATGGAACGCGGTGTTAAGTACCGCGACGCCGATAAAATGGCCCTTATCCCGGTGAAAAACGTGCAACTGAGCGTG
>NZ_JBJDNH010000011.1:56564-128603 GCF_044900465.1 Klebsiella sp. NPDC088457
GTGAAGCTCTGCTCAGAAAACCGGAATGGATGAAAATCAAACTTCCGGCTGACTCGTCCCGTATCCAGGGTATCAAAGCAGCGATGCGTAAGAACGGTCTGCACTCCGTGTGCGAAGAAGCTTCTTGCCCGAACCTTGCGGAATGCTTCAACCACGGAACAGCAACCTTTATGATCCTCGGCGCGATTTGTACCCGCCGCTGCCCGTTCTGTGACGTTGCACACGGCCGTCCGGTTACCCCGGATGCCAATGAGCCGCAGAAACTGGCGCAGACTATCGCCGATATGGGTCTGCGCTATGTCGTGGTCACTTCCGTTGACCGCGACGATCTGCGCGATGGCGGCGCCCAGCACTTTGCCGATTGCATCAGCGCTATTCGTGAGAAAAGCCCATCGATTAAGATCGAGACTCTGGTCCCTGACTTCCGTGGACGTATGGATCGGGCGCTGGATATTCTCAAGGTGACTCCGCCGGACGTGTTTAACCACAACCTGGAAAACGTGCCGCGTCTGTATCGCCAGGTTCGTCCAGGCGCCGATTACAACTGGTCGCTGAAGCTGCTGGAGCGTTTTAAAGAAGCGCACCCGCAGATCCCGACCAAATCGGGTCTGATGGTCGGTCTGGGTGAGACCAACGCAGAGATTATCGACGTCATGCGCGACCTGCGTCGCCACGGCGTGACAATGCTGACTTTAGGCCAGTACCTGCAGCCAAGCCGTCACCACCTGCCGGTTCAGCGCTACGTCAGCCCGGATGAGTTTGAAGAGATGAAAGCCGAAGCGTTGGCAATGGGCTTCACCCATGCCGCCTGCGGTCCGTTCGTTCGTTCGTCTTACCATGCCGACCTGCAAGCCAAAGGGATGGAAGTGAAATAAGTTTCGCCTCCCCCGACCGCTGGGTGGAACACCTCACGCAGCGGTCCGTTTATCCCCCACTTCACCGCTTTCTTTGCCGCCTGCCCCACTTATCTGGTAACACTTACTTGCACTTTTTTATACTGCGCCGATTGCAGGCAATAAAAAGAGGCCGCAACGGTCGTCGTTGCAGCCTCTTTCACCTTCAGACTCGCGCCTGTCGGTTAGCCCCTCCCGTCGTCGGGGAAGGCGCCGTTAATTACTCTTTATGAGAGAGCTTCTGTGCCGGAGTTTCTTCTTCCGCACTGGTTTTCTTCGCGCTATCGTCATTGTCGTTCATGGCTTTCTTAAAGCCTTTGATAGCGGAACCCAGGTCTCCACCCAGCGTACGTAGTTTCTTGGTACCAAACACTAAAATAATCAGTGCTGCGACAACCAGCAGTTTGGTAATACTAATCTCACCCATAGCTAACCTTCTTCTCTAAAACAAGCTGCGAATACGCCATCATACACGCGAACAATTAACGGCTATTTGACGCGCGGACACAATAGCAATCTGTAACAAGGTGAATCAAGCCTTGTTTAAAAAAACATCACAATAATTGCGGTGGCGCAAAACGACGGTTCTGCAACACCGGCAAACGCTCGCGAACCTGGCGCAGTGCGTCCAGCGAAATATCGGCCATGATCAGCTGCGGCCTGTCCGCCGCTCCCGCCAGCGTCGTTCCCAGGGGGTCGATAATACGGCTCTGGCCAATATTACGCGTTCCGCACTCGCCAGCCGCCACAATATAGCAGGTGGTATCCAGCGCTCGGGCGGCCAGCAGCGTGGCCCAATGATGCTCCTTCAGCGGTCCTCGTACCCATGCGGTGGGTAAAACCAGCACCTCAGCCCCCTTAAGCGCCAGCGCTAACGCCAGCTCGGGAAAGCGTAGATCGTAGCAGGTCATCAGCCCGACCTGCACGCCGTTGACGTCAATCAGCGGGGGGATGTGTTGCCCGGCATCAACCAGCCGTGACTCCTGCATATTAAACGCATCGTACAGGTGGAGCTTCTGATATTGGGCAATCACCTCACCCTGGCGTATCGCCACCAGCGTGTTGCTCGCACGACCGTCGCCAGACGGCACGTGTAACGTCAGGATCGTGGTCAGGTTATTATTCCGGCTCTCCTCGCGTAGCCGCTGCATAAAGCCGCCGTCTATCGCCTGCGCCGATTTTACCGATAAATCCGGGTCATTGTCGTCACGAGCCAGCAGGGCTTCCGGTAAAACCAGCAATGCAACTCCCACCCCGGCCGCCTGCTCCATCAGCGTCACGCAGGTTTGCGCATTGATTCGCCAGTCTGGCGTTACAGCAAATTGTCCAGCAGCAACCAACATCTTCGTCTCCCGTCAGGTAATTCGTAGCCAGCCACGTATTTTGCGCGTTAAACTTAAATCCCTATATTAACCAAATAGCAGGGAACGACAGTGTCACAACTACTTTTAGCCGTTTTTGTCGGCGGCGGTACCGGCAGCGTATTACGCTGGTGGTTAGGAATGAAGTTCAATCCGATGCATCATGCCATACCCATTGGCACACTCACCGCCAACCTGCTGGGCGCGTTTATTATTGGTGCCGGGCTGGCGTGGTTTAATCGCCTGACGGATATTGACCCGATGTGGAAGCTGCTGATCACCACCGGTTTCTGCGGCGGTCTGACCACCTTTTCCACGTTTTCCGCCGAGGTTGTCTTCCTGCTGCAGCAGGGCCGCATCAGCTGGGCGCTGCTGAACATTCTGGTCAACCTGCTGGGTTCATTCGCCATGACCGCCGCAGCATTCTGGCTCTTTTCTCACGCCGCCAGCCGCTAGCAACAGGCGAAAAAAAACCCGCTAAACGCGGGTTTTTATATTCTACTGACGCAAGGCTTAGATAGCGTTTACGTTTGCAGCAGAAGGGCCTTTGGCACCGTTAGTGATTTCGAACTCTACACGCTGACCTTCAGCCAGAGTTTTGAAACCGTTGGACTGGATTGCAGAGAAGTGTACGAATACATCTTTGCTGCCATCTTCCGGAGTAATGAAACCGAATCCTTTGGACTCATTAAACCACTTAACGTTACCTTTAATCTTAGACATCAAAATTACCTTTATATGAAAAAACGACACTAATACTGTGTCGGACACCAGTACATCAATTGTGGTGCCTTTTGTCCAGTCCAACTTTGCTAAAAAGTGACAAAAGTCGCTATCTTTTTTAGGAGGTCACGCTTTAGTTGTTGTTTTTCCACAGGACAAACGGTTTATCTCATTTGTGGCTAAGTTATGCCAAATTTAAAACTGAAAGCGGGCCCACGCAAAGTAAACGTTGCCGTTATTGTAGGTCCCCGGGATATAGGTCATCTGAAAAGTTGCGGGGCCATAACCGATTGATGCCAAAGGTAATACCACCGGAATCGGGATGTACTTCCAGTTATCACGCGCCGTCACGCCCAGCGTGTAGCCCAGCCCAAGATGAAAATTATCGTCCGCCAGCGGACGCCAGGTTTTTTCCCAGCCATAGCCGCCGATAGGCTCCCATTTGTTAAAGGAGTCCTTAAACGCCATCAGATACAGGCCATGCCAGTTGCCTTTCTCATCCCAGCGCGATGCGCCGAACCCCGCCCCCCAGGGACGCTCGTTATACTTGTCGGTCTTTTCTTTGTCGTAAGCAAAGCGGGCATGCCAGGTAATCGCGGGCACATACAGATCGTAGTGTTCAGGCTGCTGCCAGGTTTGCGCGACGTTATCGCTTAAGGTGTCGTAACCGTCGCGAATCGTCGAAGAAAATGACGCGTTAGCCGGGCCACAGGCGAGCAAAAACCCCAGAAAACCAAAGGAAAACAGTACGAACTGACGTAGTCTTAACACTTCTCTATTACCAATATCTATATTAAAGCGGATTAAAGTAACAAATATAATCTTAATATAACCTTAACGACATTAGGCAAAATCCTGATTTACGTGCAAAAAGGACCGATCTTTTCCCCCTGCGCTTTTGTGATGGCCGCCGCCTCTCTGACGATCGTTAGCGGGATCTCATCGATTTATTGATTTGCATCAGCATGTTTAGCCCATTTATTAGGCACATTCGCTCACTTAATTTTTTCATCAGCTTATTTATCAGCATATTCTTTGGGTTAAGGGCTTAGGGGTAAATCATGCTTACGCTAGTTGAGATCCTTATCGGGATTGTGGTCATTGTGGGCGTCGCCCGCTATATCATTAAAGGCTATTCCGCCACCGGCGTGCTCTTTGTGGGCGGCCTGACGCTGCTTATCATCAGTGCGTTAATGGGGCATAAGATTTTACCTGGCGAAACCAAAAGCACCGGCTATTCCGCCACCGATATTATCGAATACGTCAAAATCCTCCTGATGAGCCGCGGCGGCGATTTGGGCATGATGATCATGATGCTCTGCGGATTCGCCACCTATATGACCCACATCGGCGCTAACGATATGGTGGTGAAGCTGGCCTCAAAGCCGCTGCGCTATATCAACTCCCCCTACCTGCTGATGATTGCCGCCTACTTCGTGGCCTGCCTGATGTCGCTGGCCGTCTCCTCGGCCACCGGCCTTGGCGTCCTGCTGATGGCGACCCTGTTCCCGGTCATGGTCAACGTCGGTATCAGTCGCGGCGCCGCGGCGGCGATTTGCGCCTCGCCGGCCGCCATTATTCTCTCGCCGACCTCCGGCGACGTGGTACTGGCCGCGAAGGCGGCAGAAATGCCGCTGATCGATTTCGCCTTTAAAACCACCCTGCCGATCTCCATCGTCGCGATTGTCGCTATGGCCATTGCCCACTACTTCTGGCAACGCTATCTGGATAAAAAAGAGAACGTGGTTCATGAAATGCTCGACGTAAATGAGATAACCACCACCGCGCCATCTTTCTATGCGCTTCTGCCCTTTACGCCGATTATTGGCGTGCTGATTTTTGATGGCAAGTGGGGGCCTGAGTTGCATATTATCGCTATCCTCGTGCTCTGCATGCTGCTGACCGCCGTGCTGGAATTCTTGCGCGGCTTTATTTTTGCCGGGCTGGAGGTCGCTTACCGCGGGATGGCCGATGCCTTCGCCGGCGTGGTCATGCTGTTAGTCGCCGCGGGCGTTTTTGCTCAGGGCTTGAGCACCATCGGCTTTATTACCAGCCTGATCTCGATTGCCACGTCGTTTGGCTCGGCGAGTATTATTTTAATGCTGGTGCTGGTCATTCTGACCATGCTGGCGGCGATGACCACCGGCTCCGGCAACGCGCCGTTTTACGCCTTCGTCGAGATGATCCCCAGGCTTGCCCACTCGTCCGGCATCAACCCGGCTTACCTGTCGATTCCGATGCTGCAGGCCTCCAATCTCGGCCGTACCATTTCGCCGGTCTCTGGCGTGGTGGTCGCGGTGGCCGGGATGGCGAAAATCTCCCCCTTCGAAGTGGTGAAACGGACCTCGGTGCCGGCGATCGTCGGCCTGCTGGTGGTGATTATCGCCACCGAAATTCTGGTGCCGGGCACCGCAATTCAATAAACGCGAAAAGGCGCCAGCAGGCGCCTTTTTTATGCTTTAATAATTTCCTGTAAATTATTGCCATCCACTATCAGGAATAAAAATGTTCAGGAAGGATTTCGTCGCCATTGCCCTCTTGCTAACGGCAACTCAGGCCGGCGCTGAACCGCTTGTCGCCACGCAATATGGCGACTTTGACCGCTACGTACTGGCGCTATCCTGGCAAACGGGATTCTGCCAAAGCATGCATGACAGCAACCGCACCGAGCCGGAAGAGTGTCGTCTGCAGCAGGAGACGCCAGACAAAGCCGACTTCCTGACGGTACATGGTCTGTGGCCCAGCCTGCCGAAATCCATCGCCGCCCGCGGTGTCGACGACCGGCGCTGGATGCGTTTCGGCTGCGCCACCCGCCCCGTGCCCAACATGCCGGAGGTGAAAGCCGGGCGTAAATGCCAGGCCGCAGAAACCGGGCTGTCGCTCGAGATAGCGAACAAACTCAATAGCGTGATGCCGGGCGCTGGCGGAAATTCATGCCTTGAGCGTTATGAATATGCAAAACACGGCGTCTGTTTTGGCTTTGACCCGGATAACTACTTCGGCACGATGGTCCGCCTCGGCGGCGAAGTGAAGCAAAGCGCGCTCGGCGTTATCCTGGCGCAGCACTACGGGCAGAGCGTGAGTCGCGAAGCGTTTGATGCGGCGGTAGCGCAGGCCTACGGCAAGCAGAGTGTGAAGGCCTTCAAGCTGACCTGCAACGGCAACCCGGCCTATTTGACCGAGATGCAAATCTCCATCAAGGCGACGGCCATCAATACGCCGCTGACGGCAGACGCCTTCCTGCCCCAGCCTCATCCAGGCAACTGCAGTAAGCAATTTGTCATTGATAAAGTCGGCAGTTAACGATGCGGCGGCACAGGCCGCCGGTTTTACCAGCCCCCAGGCGCCCCTTGCGGCTATCATCGCTGATTGTGCGTTTAATCACTTCAAACCACCGGCAAGTCTCAGTATGATGGGATGACATTAACCCTTGCCCTTTTTCGGTGAGGGTTTTCTTTTACGGACAGGTTCCTGGATAACACGGAGTATGCGATGACCAGACCCGCAATCATCATTAATGAGCTCGATGCCGAGCGTATCGACAGGCTGCTCGAGCAGCCGGCCTTTGCTAATTCCCCGGTCGCAGATGCGCTGAACGACGAGCTGGATCGCGCGCAAATGCTGGCGCCGGAAGCAATGCCGCATGACGTCGTGAGCATGAACAGTAAAGTCAGGTTCCGCGATTTAACCAGCGGTGAAGAGCGCGTGCGGACGCTGGTGTTTCCCTCGCAGGTCACCGATAGCGCAACGCAGCTTTCCGTGCTGGCCCCCGTCGGCGCCGCCCTCCTTGGGCTAAAAGTCGGTAGCGCCATTCACTGGCAATTACCGGGCGGCGCGGCGGCCCATCTCGAAGTGCTGGAACTGCTCTACCAACCGGAAGCCGCAGGCGAGTTTCATCGTTAATCCCCCTGCTGCCTGAGGCGTCTAACGCTTTATTCAGAGGATGTCCACGCATCCTCTTTCTGTCTCTTTCTTCTCCCTGTTTCTGACAAAAGTTTACGCCCCCTTGCGCCTGAACTGACAGTTTTGCGACCTGAATGACACTATATCTTCCTATAATATGTTGATATAGAAACAGTCGAACAAGGAGGAATGCATATGTATAACACTATCATTATGCCCGTTGACGTTTTTGAGATGGAGTTAAGCGATAAGGCCGTCCGCCATGCGGAGTTTCTGGCCCAGCAGGAGGGGATTATTCACCTGCTCCACGTCCTGCCTGGCTCGTCCAGCTTCACGATGAGCCGCTTTACCGCCGACCTGCGCCGCTTTGAAGAGCATTTGCAGCATGAAGCGGAAACCCGGCTAAAAACCATGGCGGGTCATTTCAGCATCGATCCGGCGCGGATCAAAATGCACGTGCGTTTTGGGAACGTACGCGACATGGTCAATGAACTGGCGAACGAAATTAAAGCCGATGTGGTGGTGATTGGTTCGCGTAATCCCTCTATCAGTACCCATCTGCTCGGTTCGAATGCCTCAAGCGTCATCCGCCATGCCCATATCCCGGTGATGGTTGTCAGGTAACGCAGGCCGATAAAAAAAGAGGCTACCCGTGGGTAGCCTCTTGCATATGCAGGTGTAGTCTTACTTTATTATGCGGTTTTGGTACGAATCAGGTAATCGAACGAGCTCAGCGAGGCTTTCGCGCCTTCGCCCGCGGCGATAATAATCTGTTTGTACGGTACGGTTGTGCAGTCCCCGGCGGCAAACACGCCCTTGACGCTGGTTTCACATTTCGCATCGATGATAATTTCACCCATACGATTGCGCTCGATTGCGCCTTCCAGCCAGTTGGTGTTTGGCAGCAGGCCAATCTGTACGAAAATCCCCGCCAGTTCGACGTGATGTTCGTCGCCGCTGACCCGGTCACGGTACTGCAGGCCGGTCACTTTGCTGCCGTCGCCTTTCACTTCAGTGGTCTGAGCGTTAAGAATGATATCGACGTTTTTCAGGCTGCGGACTTTATCCTGCAGAACCTGGTCGGCCTTCATCTCTGGCGCAAACTCCAGCAGGGTCACGTGCTCCACCAGCCCAGCCAGATCGATCGCCGCTTCAACGCCGGAGTTACCGCCGCCAATAACGGCGACGCGTTTGCCTTTAAACAGCGGGCCGTCGCAGTGCGGGCAGTAGGTAACCCCTTTGGTCCGGTACTGATCTTCGCCCGGTACGTTCATATTGCGCCATTTTGCCCCGGTGGCAATGATCACGCTACGCGCTTTCAGCACCGCCCCGGAGGCGGTTTCAATCTGATGCAGGCCGCCTTCTACCGCTGCCGGTACCAGTTTCGCTGCGCTCTGCGAATCAATAACATCCACATCATAGTCGCTGACGTGGGCTTTTAACGCCCCGGCCAGCTTCTGACCTTCCGTTTTCGGTACCGAGATGTAGTTTTCGATATCAACGGTATCCAGCACCTGGCCGCCGAAGCGTTCGCCCATCAGACCGGTACGAATCCCTTTACGGGCGGAATAGACCGCCGCGGCAGCGCCCGATGGGCCGGAACCGACAATCAGCACATCGTAGGCATCGCGCTTGTTCAGCTCTTCCGCCGCCCGTTTTTCCGCGCCGGTATCAACTTTAGCGACAATCTCCGCCAGCGTCATACGGCCCTGACCAAACTCCTGACCGTTCATAAAGACCGCCGGCACGCCCATCACGTTGCGGCCGGTAATCTCGTTCTGAAAGGTCCCGCCGTCGATAGCCGTATGCTTGATATTTGGGTTCAGCACCGCCATCAGGTTCAGCGCCTGCACCACATCCGGGCAGTTGTGGCAGGAGAGCGAGTAGTAGGTTTCAAACTCGAACTCACCGTCCAGATCGCGAATCTGCTCCAGCAGCGACTGGGTTTCTTTTGACGGATGGCCGCCGGTCCACAGCAG
The DNA here is from genome assembly GCF_044900465.1 of Klebsiella sp. NPDC088457. Taxonomy (NCBI): domain Bacteria; kingdom Pseudomonadati; phylum Pseudomonadota; class Gammaproteobacteria; order Enterobacterales; family Enterobacteriaceae; genus Klebsiella; species Klebsiella sp. NPDC088457. The sequence continues at coordinate 65,424 of NZ_JBJDNH010000011.1, forward strand.
CGCCAGCACCAGAGAGGTAAACTCATGCCCCAGCGGAGAGCCGGCAAAACGCGGACCCTGCAAAGAGCCAGGATTGGCGATCAGGAAAGAAGGCTTGCGGACAGGCAAGCTGTTGTCTTCTTTAAAGGTCACCTTCGGCGAAAGTTCGGCGATTTCAGCCAGCAGTTCCTTGATTTCTGCCGATTTTGCGCTGTCATCCAGCGTGGCAACCAGCTCAACAGGTTTCGTCAGCTTCTCAAGGTAGGCCTTGAGCTGGGTTTTCATGTTAGTGTCGAGCATTTTTAATCTCCTGCTTAAAAAACATCATCATGCAAACGGCCTCGTTCAGGCTGCCTGAATACGCTTGCATCATGGTGCTGGAATAAAACGGGCGCAAACGCGCCCGGATATGAGGCAAATTCCCACTATTTCTTGTCACAGGAAGGCGGCAGGCTTATGAAGCCCCGGGAACTTACAGGGGTAAGTGACCGGGGTGATAAGCGTAGCCAACGCACCTGTGGCATGAAAGACGCCGGAATTTTTAGATTTTACCAACCAGGTCCAGGGATGGAGCCAGAGTCGCTTCGCCTTCTTTCCATTTAGCCGGGCAAACTTCGCCTGGGTGGGAAGCAACGTACTGAGCCGCTTTGATTTTACGCAGCAGGTCAGAAGCGTCACGGCCGATACCCTCAGCGGTAACTTCGATAGCCTGGATGATGCCCTGCGGGTCAACGACGAAGGTTGCACGGTCTGCCAGGCCTTCATTTTCACGCATGTTGTCGAAGTTACGGGTCAGCGCGCCAGTCGGGTCGCCGATCATCGCATATTTGATTTTAGCGATGGTTTCAGAGCTGCTGTGCCATGCTTTGTGGGTGAAGTGGGTGTCGGTAGAAACGGAATACACGTCTACGCCCAGTTTCTGCAGCTCTTCGTAATGGTCTGCAACGTCGCCCAGTTCAGTCGGGCATACGAAGGTAAAGTCAGCCGGATAGAAGAAGAAAACGCTCCAACGGCCTTCGGTGTCTTTCTCGGTAACTTCGATGAATTCACCGTTTTTGAATGCCTGGTTTTTGAAAGGTTTGATTTTAGTGTTAATTAAGGACATCTATACTTCCTCCGTGTTTTCGTTGAGGTCTAAGTTAACGAACTTTTGCCGATTCGACCAATGCGTTTGCATTATCAAATCAATCAGCGATATCTAACAACCGCAACAAGACAGCTTTGTGAATCTGTCGCGGCGATCGCCATGTTTCGCCACTTTTCGCATCCCCTGGAGCGGAAAGTAAAAAGGCCGCCTTATTCAGGCGGCCCCGTTACCTGAAATACCCACAGGTAGGTTCAGTGCCAGACAGGCTGGCTATGTGTTGCGCTCTACATTACCTTAATGTCACAGCAGGGCCGATTACACCATCCGCCCCCCCAAAGGGCAATCCGTCTTTGGGCAGGTCATACCTATAGCTGTAATAGGCTGCGCCATCTGTTCACCCTATCCGTTGATTTAACAAGGAATAGTCATGTTAAAACGTCTGTTTTTGCTCTGTTTTTTACCCCTCTGCAGCTATGCTGAGGAGCTCCCCGCTCCCGTAAAAGCGATAGAAAAACAGGGTATTACCATTATTAAGCCCTTTACCGCGCCGGGTGGGGTAAAAGGCTGGCTGGGTAAATATCAGGATATGGGGGTTGCCATCTACCTGACCCCCGACGGCAAGCATGCTATTTCGGGCTATATGTATGACGAAAATGGCAACAACCTGAGTGAACAGCTGTTCCAGAAAGAGCTCTACACGCCGGCGGGCCAGGCGCTGTGGCAGAAAATGGCGGCCGCCAGCTGGCTGCAGGACGGTAACAAAGAGGCCCCGGTCATTCTGTATGTCTTTGCCGATCCCTTCTGCCCGTACTGCAAACAATTCTGGCAGCAGGCTCGCCCATGGGTAGAAGCGGGCAAAGTGCAAATTCGCACGCTGCTGTTGGGCGTCATCAAACCGGAAAGTCCGGCGACGGCGGCGGCGATTCTCAGCACCCGCGATCCGGCCAAAACCTGGCATGACTACGAACAATCCGCCGGGAAAATGACAATCGCCATCCCGGCGGATCTCTCTGCGGAAAAGATGAAGATCGTCAGCGATAACCAAAAGCTGATGGATGAGCTGGGAGCGAATGCGACACCTGCCATTTATTATATGAATAAAGAGAACATGCTGCAGCAGGTCGTCGGCCTGCCGGAAGCCGATAAATTACCGCTCATGATGGGTGAAAAATAACCGCTTATTCGTATCTTCACCGCCAGGCTCCCGGGGATAAAAGAGCCTGGCTAAATTCCTTGCGGTAATATACATTCGACTGTGGTCGATTAAAAAGGCTCAAATAATTCATCAAGCCAATAATAAAGCACAACAAAATATAATTAACAGATAATTTATTCTTTTATCTCTGACTGAAATCGGATGTTAGCCATGGCGAATCTTTACGGCCTCAAAAAATTCGATCTTAACTTGCTGGTTATTTTTGAGTGCATCTATCAACACCTGAGCATCAGCAGAGCGGCGGAAACGCTGTTTATTACGCCCTCCGCCGTGAGTCAATCCCTGCAACGCCTGCGCAATCAGCTCAACGACCCGCTGTTTATTCGTTGCGGAAAAGGAATCACGCCGACGACGGTGGGCATCAATCTGCATTATCAGCTGGAGAAAAGTCTTCACCAGCTCGAACAGATGATTAATCTCAGCCACGATTCTGATTTAACAACCCGCTTTGTCATTTATAGCCCGCAGCTCTTTATGTCCCCCGAATCCACGCGCTTGATTCAGGCGATCTACCAGATTCCCAATGTGCAGGTGGAACACCACGAACTTCAGCTCAGCGCCGGGTCGGTTGAGAGCTTACTCTCATACCGTAAGGCCGATCTGATCTTGAGTTTATCCCCGCTGTCCCACCCGGAGACCGTATGCCAGCCCTTCCACGAGGTTAGGATGGCGCTGGTTTGTCGCCAGCACCACCCGCGGGCGGCGGTATTGACCTCTTCCGAGGCCATCGCCCAGGAAGGTTTCACCTGTTACCTCACCAATGAGCCGGGAGTCAAAGCGTTCCATTCGCAGATAAAAAAGCTCTTTCCTGCGCGCACCATCGCCTTTCGCAGCGACTCGCTCATCGCTATTCTCAATATGATTAATCAAACTGATTTGATCGGTTTTATCCCTGAAACCGTCTGCCAACATCCCTTTTTTAATCGCGGGTTGAAAGTCCTTCCGCTTAATATTCCTCTGCCGTCATTGATGATTTATCTCATTTACCATCATACGCAGATGGGCAGCCCTGTTTTCGCCTCTTTCATTGAAAAAATAACTATTTCCTGAACAGACGTCACGTTTAAACAATTCACCACATAAATATCAAAAACCAATATATATAAATACCAAATACAAAAACAACTAAAAATGACGACCGTTATTTTCTGGGGTAGCATATTATTGAACCCGCATCGTCAATTGTATTCAAGGAATAGTGGTCGTGACATTAATCAAGTATCCATTACCAGAATCCGTTCTGCAGGCCGCGGAGCAACGAATCGAATGGGTAATGGCTAATTTCCCGCGTCTGTGCGTCTCTTTTTCCGGAGGCAAAGACTCTACCACCATGTTGCATCTGACCGCGCTTTGCGCCCGGCGGATGGGACGTAAAATCAGCGTGCTGTTTATCGACTGGGAGGCGCAGTTTTCCTGCACCATCGCCCATTGCGAGGCGCTTCGGCAAATGTATCAGGACGTGATTGAACAGTTTTTCTGGGTGGCCCTGCCGCTCACCACCCAAAACTCGCTCAGCCAGTTCACCCCGGAATGGCAATGCTGGGAACCCGGCACTGCCTGGGTCCGGCAACCTCCGCCACACGCCATTACCGATCCGCACTATTTCCCTTTTTACTGTCCGGGCATGAATTTCGAAACCTTTGTCCGCGAATTCGCCGACTGGTTTGCACAAAACCGCCCCGCCGCCGTGCTGGTGGGGATCCGGGCAGATGAGTCGCTTAATCGCTTTATGACTATCGCTTCACAACGCAAACAGCGCTTCGCCGACGACAGGCCGTGGACGACTTCCGCGCCGGGCGGCCACGCCTGGTATATCTATCCGATTTATGACTGGAAAACCGCCGATATCTGGACCTGGTTTGCCAAAAGCGGGCTTGCCTACAACCCGCTCTACAACCTGATGTATCAGGCCGGCGTACCGCTGCGCTACATGCGCATTTGTGAACCTTTCGGCCCGGAGCAGCGCCAGGGGCTGTGGCTTTATCACGTGCTGGAGCCTGAGCGCTGGGCCACGCTATGCCAGCGCGTGAGCGGCGTGCGCTGCGGCGGCATCTATGCCGGGTACGATAATCAGTTTTACGGCCATCGCAAGCTGGTCAAACCCGATCATCACACCTGGAAGAGCTACGCCCTGTTTCTCCTCGACAGCATGCCGGAAAAAACGGCCGAGCATTATCGCAATAAAATTGCCGTCTACCTGCACTGGTATCAAAAGCACGGGATGCCGGAGATTCCTGACAGCCAGAAAGCCGATACCGGGGTGAAAGATATTCCTTCCTGGCGGCGTATCTGTAAGGTACTGCTGAATAACGATTACTGGTGCCGGATGCTCTCCTTCAGCCCGACAAAATCCCGCCACTATCAGCGCTACCGCGCACGAATGAGCCAAAAACGTCAGCAATGGGGAATCTTATGCGACAACAGTTAAGCGAAGACATTGCGCGCTATCTCGGCGCTCTGCAGGGTGCGGAAAGAATCGCCGCGCTGAATGAGCTGCGCCAGCTACTGCATCACTATAGCCCGTTCCGGTCGCAGCCCGTTGATTGTGTCTTATGGGTCAGGCAGGAGCGCGTTTCCCCCAATGATTACAACCCCAATAATCTCGCCCCGCCGGAAAAGCGTCTGCTGCGCACGTCGCTAAATACGAACGGTTTTACTCAGCCTATCGTGGTGCTCAAGCAGGCGGATGAGCAGTACACCATCGTTGATGGCTTCCATCGCCACCTGCTGGCAAAAGACAAAGGACGGTTAAGCACGCAGCTAAACGGCTATCTCCCGGTCAGCTGCCTCGCGAGCGATAGCGCCACGCGCGATACCTTAATGGCGGCAACCATTCGCCATAACCGGGCGCGGGGCCGCCATCAGATCCATGCCATGGCGGACATCGTGCAGGAGCTGGCGCATCTCGGCTGGAGCGATGACAAAATCAGTCAGGAGCTGGGGATGGACGCCGACGAAGTATTACGCCTGAAACAAATTAACGGGCTGCTGGAAATGTTCAGCGACCGGCAATTCTCTCAGGCGTGGACCGTGAAATAGCTACAGCCGGCACAGGCGCTCCGCCGCGGCGAGCAGCGTCGCCGGCTGTTTCGCAAAGCACAGACGGATCAGCTTGTGCGGGAACGGATCGGCGCAGAAGACCGACAGCGGAATGGCCGCCACGCCCACCTCGGTGGTCAGCCAGCGGCAGAAGCTCACGTCATCCAGATCGGAAATCGCGCGGTAGTCAGCCAGCAGGAAGTAGGTGCCCTCGCAGGGCAAGATCTCCAGACGGCTGGCGCGCAGGGCATCGATAAACAGGTCGCGACGCTGGCGGTAGAACTCCGGCAGCTGGCGATAGTGTTCCGGTTCGTGGCGCAGCATGTCGGCGATAGCCAGCTGAGCAGGTGTGTTCACCGCAAAAGTCAGGTATTGATGCACCTTGCGCAGCTCGCCGCTTATCGCCGCCGGCGCCACGCAGTAGCCGACTTTCCAGCCGGTCATGTGGAAGGTTTTGCCAAATGATGACACCGCCACCGCCCGCTCGCGCAGCTGAGGATGGGCCAGCACGCTGGCATGCCCCTGCGCGGCAAAGCAGATATGCTCGTAGACCTCATCGCTGATCACATAAATTTCGCGATCGGCAATTGCCTGCCACAGCGCGGCAAAATCCTCACGCTGCCAGACCGTCGCCGAAGGGTTATGCGGCGTATTGAGGATCACCAGCCGGGTGCGTTCGCTAAGCGCTGCGGCAAACGCCTGCCAGTCAACGCGAAAATGCGGCGGCTGCAGGGCAATGCGTTGCAACACGCCGCCGGACAGTTCGACCGCCGGCGCATAGCTGTCGTAGCTGGGGTCAAAGCAGATAACCTCATCGCCGGGGCGCACCAGCGCGGTGATCGCCGCGTACAGCGCTTCCGTGGCGCCCGCCGTCACGGTAACCTCGCTATTCGCATCCGGACGATAGCCGTACAGTTCTGCGGTTTTATCGGCGATCGCTTCACGCAATGCCGGAACGCCGGTCATCGGCGCGTACTGGTTAGCCCCTTGCGCGACATGAAACGCCAGGCGCTCCTGCAGGTAGCGCGGCCCGTCAAAGTCCGGAAATCCTTGCGATAAATTTATCGCCTGGTGCTGCTGCGCGAGGGCGCTCATCTGCGTAAAAATGGTGGTGCCCAGCGAAGGGAGTTTACTTTCAGGAATCAGTGGGTTATTGCTCATTTTATAATTACCGATTGTAATGCTGTTGTTGAAGCCACTATAACACGATGTTAATATTTGGCAATCAAGACGCTTAGACGTCTAAATGATAATGTTATGTCGGTTACCGCCTGAAGCAGCCAACATCACGGCGCACCGCCCACTCTGGAGAGACCATGATCCGCGCTATCGTGACCGATATTGAAGGCACCACCAGCGACATTCGCTTTGTACACAACATTCTGTTTCCGTATGCCCGTGAACGCATCGCAGGGTTTGTCAGCGCCCAGCAGTACGCTGAGCCGGTGCAGACGATCCTCGATAATCTGCGTACGGAAATCGGCAACCCCGCCGCCAGTAGCGCCGAGCTGATTGATACGCTGCTGGCCTTTATGGACGAAGACCGCAAGTCGACGGCGCTGAAGGCGCTCCAGGGCATTATCTGGCGCGAGGGCTATGTTAACGGCGACTTTACCGGCCATCTCTACCCGGACGTTTTGCCGGCTCTGGAAAAATGGAAATCTCAGGGAATTGATTTATATATATATTCCTCCGGCTCGGTGGCGGCGCAGAAATTGTTATTTGGCTACAGCGATGAAGGTGATATTACTCATCTGTTCAACGGCTATTTCGATACCCTGGTAGGCGCGAAGCGCGAAGTGCAGTCCTACCGTAACATTGCTGAACAACTGGGGCACCACCCTGCCGCCATCCTGTTCCTGTCCGATATTCATCAGGAGCTGGATGCCGCGGAAGCAGCCGGTTTTCGCACTATCCAGCTGGTACGTGGCGACCGTGACCCTGCCAGCCATCATCCGCAGGTTCAGCGTTTTGACGACATTCACCCGGAGCAGATCCCAGCATGAGCGCATTAACAATTTATTCAGATCAGGACGCGGCGACCGCCATCTGGCACAGCACGGATGGCGATGAAATTCAGCAGCAGTTAAACGCCAAAGGCGTACGCTTCGAACGTTGGCAGGCCGACCGCGATCTCGGCGTCTCCCCGACGCCGGAAACGGTAATTGAGGCCTATCAGCACGCGATTGACAAACTGGTCGCGGAAAAAGGCTATCAGAGCTGGGACGTGATCAGCCTGCGCGCCGATAATCCGCAGAAAGAGGCGCTGCGCACGAAGTTCCTCAGCGAGCACACCCACGGTGAGGACGAAGTCCGTTTCTTCGTCGAAGGCGCGGGGCTGTTCTGCCTGCATATCGGCAACGAAGTTTTTCAGGTGCTGTGTGAGAAGAACGATCTGATTTCCGTACCGGCCGACACGCCGCACTGGTTTGATATGGGTTCAGAGCCTAACTTCACCGCGATTCGAATTTTTGATAACCCGGAAGGCTGGGTGGCGAAATTTACCGGCGACGACATCGCCGACGCTTACCCGCGGCTGGCGTAACCTCCGGCATACTCCCCGGCGGCGCCCCCCGCGCCACCGGTTCCTTACCGACTACGGCATTTCCACGCTGACGAACGTCGGCGGGTCGAAAGCGGTAATCGGCGGCAGCGGTTCACGCCACGGCGCGATCTCCACCCGACAGGTCTGGGCGCTACAGCCCTGACCCAGGCGCGAACTGCCGCGATCTTCGGTCAACACGTTCGGGTTGCCATGCTTGTCCAGCGATCCTTTGACTTTAGGATCCAGCGGATCGTACCAGGCCCCCGTTGACATCTGCACCACCCCCTTGAGGATCTGCTCGCTGAGATGCACCCCGGCGAGAATCGCCCCGCGGGTGTTATACACCTTCACCACGCTGCCTTCGGTAATGCCCCGCGCCTGTGCATCCTGCGGATGCATCCACAGCGGCTCCCGGCCCTGAATTTTCGTCGCCCGGCTGACGCTGCCGTGATCGTACTGGCTGTGCAGGCGGGTGCGCGGCTGGCTGGAGAGCAAATGCAGGGGCCAGCGCTCGGCCTCTGCCTGCTGCCGGGCCGCCTCTTCTGCGTCCCACCACGGATGGCCCGGGCATTCGCGATAGCCAAAAGCGGCTATCGTTGCCGAGTAGAGTTCAATTTTGCCGGAGGGGGTGGATAGCGGATAGCGCTGCGGGTCGGCGCGAAACTCCGCCAGAAAGACCTGCGGTTTTTCCGGGACGCGATATTCCAGCACGCCCTGTTGCCAGAACTCATCGAACGAAGGCAGCTCAATCCCCTCTTCCTGCGCCCGCGGCCGCGACGCTTCGTAAATCTGCCGTAGCCACTGGCCGGCGTCCCGCCCTTCGCTAAACCGCTCGCCAACGCCGAGGCGCGCCGCGAGATCGCAGAAAATCGCGTAATCGTCGCGCGCCTCGCCCACCGGCGGGATCTGGGCGCTCATGGCGATCATAAAGCCGTCGTGACCGCCGCTGCCGATATCTTCACGCTCCAGCGAGGTGGTCACCGGCAGCACGATATCGGAGAATTTGGCCTGCGCGGTCCAGTACTGTTCGTGGACCACCACCGTTTCCGGCCGCCGCCACGCTTCACACAGTTGGTTGAGATCCTGATGGTGATGGAACGCGTTCCCCCCCGCCCAGTACACCAGACGGATATCGGGGTAGCGCAGATGCTGGCCGTCAAACTCGTACTCCTCACCGGGATGCAGCAGCATATCCGCCAGCCGCGCCACCGGGATCACGCTCCTGACCGCGTTTTCCCCGGCCGGCAAGCGCGGGCCGGAGAAGGCTTTACGCGGGGCCCCTGCCAGATTGGTGCAGGCGTAGCCGAAGCCCAACCCGCCGCCCGGTGTGCCAATTTGCCCCAGCAGGGCGGTCAGCGCCACCGTAGCCCAGTAGGCCTGCTCGCCCTGGCGCGCGCGTTGAATGGACCACGAGATATTCACCATCGTGCGCTGGCTGGCCATCATCCGCGCCAGAGAGACGATCTGTTGTTCAGCAATACCGGTAATCGCCGCCGCCCAGCGCGGCGTTTTCGCTACCCCGTCACTCTCCCCGAGCAGATAGGCGCGATACGGCTCAAAGCCTACCGTATGGCTGGCGACAAATTGCGCATCGTACAACGATTCCACGATCAGTACGTGGCACAGCGCCAGCAGCAGCGCCGTATCGGTGCCCGGACGGATCGCCAGCCACTGCGCGCTTTCCACGGCGCTCAGATCGTTACGTACCGGGCTGATGTTAACAAAGCGCGTCCCCCCTTCCTGCATTTTATCCAGCCAGTGCTTCAGCATATGGTCGTTGGCGCCGCCGCCGTTGACCTGCGAATTACGCAGCGGCAAACCGCCGATGGCGACAAACAGCTGGCACTCGCGCGCCAGCTCAGAGAAATGAGTATGCTGGCGATGCAGCGGACTGAGCGGCCCGAGCACATGCGGTAAAATGCGCTCGCCGGCGGCGCTACTGTAGGTATTGGTGCTGGCGGTGTAGCCGCCGAAAGTTTTCAGGAAACGATGCAGCTGGCTCTGGGCATGGTGAAAACGTCCGGCGCTGGCCCAGCCGTAGGAGCCGCCAAAAATCGCCTCGTTACCGCAGCGCGCCTTCACCGAAGTCAGCTCGCGGGCCAGCAGGTCAAGCGCCACCTCCCAGCTCACCTCCACGAATGGCTCTTTGCCACGCCCCTCGCGGGAAGCCGGGCCGTTTTTCAGATAGCCTTCCCGCACCGCCGGACGGCGAATGCGCGTATTGCCGGTGACGGCATCGGGGAGCGACTGACCGATACGCGAAGGATGCTTATCCCAGGGGACCGGCGTGACCGCATCGATATGGCCATCGCGGGCCTGTACCTGCCAGGTTCCCCAATGCATCACGGTCAGATTATGCTGTTTTCTCATAGTGCCTGTTTTCTTCTCGCCCGATAAAGAGCGCTATCATAGAGCGCGATCCTCGGGAAGATAAAACGCCACCCACCATATAATATGCTGGGTATATAGCAATTAACGCCCCACACCGCTCGCCCCGACGGCTTATTTACCAGATATCACACCACTTAAATCATAATAATTAAGCAGCAACGATTATTTGTACTAAAAATAGTAGCTCAGTCGTTATATCCACAATATAAAAGAGGGTTAATTTTTGCATCATGAAATATTTTCAGCTTACCAATGATAAAATTAAGTTTTCCTCGGCTAATCCTGCGATATAACATTGTTGGAATAACTTAGACATATTTCGTATTTGAGGTTGCGTGCTCGTTATTGTCATGCTACGACTCCGCAGCCACCTTCATCACAGGATCATAATAAGAATGTCGCAGAGAAAAAAATTATTACCCGCCGCACTGGGTCTGCTCTCGCTCGTCTCCATTAGCGCATCGGCCGCTGAAGCCCTGTCGCTTCAGGGGAAAACCATCGGCGTCGCCGTGGTTGGCACCCAGCACTTCTGGGATCGTGAAGCCTACAAAGGCGCAACGGAGGAGGTGGAAAAACTCGGCGGCAAGGTCATTGGCGTCGACGGCGGCCGCGATAATCAGGTCCATGCCAACAACCACGATATTTTACTGTCACGCAAGGTCGATGCGGTAATTAGTATTCTCGGCGACAGCGCGGTTGAGCCTAAATTTAAAGCCCTGCGCGATGCCGGCATTCCGGTATTTACCGTTGACCATGTGTCAAAATATTCGGTCAATAACACCACTTCCGACAACTACACCCTGGGCTCGACCATTGGCCGCTATATGGCGGATGAATTAGGCGGTAAAGGCAACGTTGCCGTATTCAATGCATTCTCCAGTTCACTGCGTATTTGTGGCATTCGTTACGATCAGTGGAAATATGTCCTTAAGGATTATCCGGATATTCATATTATTCAGCCGGAGCTGGCCGAACAGTTTGCTAACTCCCCGGAAGACGCACGTAAGAAAACCCTCGAATTACTCAGCCAGTATCCTAAAGGCAAACTCGATGCGATTCACGTCGCCTGCTGGGATCAGCCGGCCATCGGTATCGTTCAGGCTCTGGAAGAGACCGGCCGCGACAAAGACGTGAAGGTCACCGCTATCGATGCCGGTCCGGAAACGCTGGAGATCATGGCGGAACCCGACAGCCCGTTCGTCGCTAACGTGGCTCAGCAGCCGCATCTGATTGGCCAGACCTCCGCCGACAACGTCGCGCGCTACTTCGCCAAAGAGAAACTGCCGCTGCAAACCTTTATCCCGGTGGTCCCGGTAAAAGGGCCGCAGGAGGCGAAAGCGGTCTATAAACAGCTGGGATATGGCGAACTGCAGTGATCAATCAACACCTCGGCGGGGCGCTCCCCGCCGCTGGTCTGGTCATGAATCAGATCAGCAAAAAGTTCGCTAACGTCACGGCATTAAATGCGGTCACCCTGCAGCTCAAACCCGGTGAGATCCACGGTCTGATCGGCGAAAACGGCGCCGGAAAATCGACCCTGATAAAAATTCTCGCCGGAGTTTACCAGGCCGATAGCGGCACCGCCACCCTCGAAGGTGCAACGCTGCCGCTCGGCAACCCGGCGGCCATTGAGGCGCTGGGCATCCGCGTAATCCATCAGGAACTCAACCTGATCCCCCACTTTACCGTCGCCGAATCGGTGTTTCTCGGCCAGGAATACCGTACCCGCTGGGGAACCCTCGACAGACGCCGGATGAATGCCGCCACCGAGACTTTTTTCCGCGATAACTGGCAGTTGACGATCGATCCGCGCCGGCTGATCCGTCATCTGAGCCTTGCCGAACGCAAGCTGGTGCAGATTGCCCGCGCGCTGATCGACGGCGCCGCCAGGCTGGTGGTATTCGATGAACCCACCGCCCCGCTGGAGGCCCAGGAGGCGAGCCTGGTGTCGTCGGCGATTCTGCGGCTGCGGGAACAGGGGATCGCGATTCTCTACATCTCCCACTACCTCAACGAAATCGCCGCCCTCTGCGATCGCGGCACCGTTCTGCGCAACGGCGAAGTGGTGGGTTACCCGGACAGCGCCCTGCTGCAGGATACCGATGCGCTGATCAAAATGATGGTCGGTCGGGAAATCGAACAGCTCTACACCCCACGACAAACCCGCGCGCCGCAAACCGATGCCGCCGCGCCATTGCTCTCGGTTCGCCACCTCAGCGATGGCCAGCAGCTGCACGATATTAGCTTTGATATTCAGCCGGGCGAAATCGTCGGCATCGCCGGATTACTGGGCGCAGGTCGCGACGTACTGGTCGATCTCCTCTACGGCCTGCAGCGCGTAGGCAGCGGCGAGATTCGCATCGACGGGCAAGCCAAACGCATTCGTACGCCGAAACAGGCGATCCGCGCCGGGATGGCGCTGGTGCCGCGCGACCGTCGCCATCAGGGCCTGATCCTACCCTTCTCCACCGCCGATAATATCAATCTCGCGTCGCTGTCGGAGACCGCGACGCTGGGCTGGGAACACCGCGGCCGGGCGCAGCAGAAGGCGCAGACGTGGATAGAACAGCTCTCCATCCGTCCCGGACGCCCGGAATTAGCGGTGCGCTTTATGAGCGGCGGCAACCAGCAAAAAGCCATTCTGGCCCGCTGGCTGGGTACCGACGCGCGGCTGTTTATTCTCGATGAACCCACCCTCGGGGTCGATATCGGCGCCCGCAGCGATATCTATCAACGTACCCGTCAGCTGGCGGATCGCGGACGCGCGGTACTGGTCTCCTCCAGCGACGCGCCGGAGCTGCTGGGATTATGCGATCGGATCCTCGTGATGTGGCGCGGCACGCTGGTGGCCAATCTCGCCACCCAGGGCCTCACGCTCGACGCGCTGCTGGCGACGATTAACGGTGGACAGGAACAACAGATATGAGTGCTGGTATCCAGCGTCGCGCTCTGCCGGGCATGACGACGCTTATCGAAAAATTTCCGCTGATTCTCTTTTTGGCGCTGCTGGTCTGGCTCAGCCTCCAGTCGCCTTTCTTTTTAAGCTGGCAGAATATCAGCATGATGCTGGTGCAAAGCGTCCCGCTGGCGATTCTCTGTTTCGGCTTGGTGTGCGTGATTGCCGTCGGCGGCGATGACGTGGTATCCGGCGGTATCGACCTCTCGCTTCCCGCTATCGCCGTCCTCGGCGTCGCGCTGCTGAGCCTCGGCATGGTCGAATGGAACACCCCGTATCTGCTGCTGTTACTGCTGCTGATCGCGGTATGTCTCGCCTGCGGAGCGGTGAACGCCATCCTGGTGCTCGCCGCCGGCCTGCCGCCGCTGCTGGCGACGCTCTCCACCTCCGTTGCTTTTACCGGCCTGACGGATCTGCTGACCGGCCAGCGCCGCATCGCGGTCAACGACCCGCTGATGGTCGCTTTTCGCGACAACGCGGTGCTCGGGGTTCCCTGGCCGCTGATCTATCTGCTGGCGGTGTTCATCCTGTTTCAGCTGCTGGTACACCACTCGCGCTTCGGCCAGCACTTACAGGCGGTAGGCGGCAACCGCGATATGGCGCAAATGAGCGGCCTCAACGTCCGCCGTCTGACCATTATGGTCTGGCTACTGGCGGGGATCGCCGCCGGACTGGCGATTTTACCGCTGCTCAGCCAGGGTTCCGGCAGCTCCAGCGGAACCGCTACGCCACTGCTGCTGGAAACCGTGCTGGCGACCTTTATCGGCGCGGCCTTCTCACGCCGCCGCGTGGTCACCATCTGGGGCGCGCTGCTCGGGGCGGTACTGGTGAACGCGCTCTCCAACGGCCTTGGCCTGCTGGGGGTGAATATCTTCTGGATGGGCGCCATCAAGGGCGGCCTGATCCTCATCGTACTGGCGGCCTCGGCGGTCAGACATCAAGGAGGCCGCTGATGAGCCAGCTGACGCTCAAATCCTCAGCCAGCGGGGCGGGTAGCCGCCCGCTGGCGTGGCTGTCGCGGGCCGGGTTCGGCATTATCACCCTGCTGGCGATCGCCCTGTTTGGCTGGGCCAACCCGGTCTTTCTGACGCTCGATAACTGGGCGAACTTACTGCAGGGAAGCGCCATTCTGCTGATCGTGGCGATGGCGATGACCTTAATCGTCAGCGCCGGCGCCATCGACCTTTCGGTGGGCGTGGCGCTCGATTTCGGTGCCGCCTTTGCGCTGGTGGCCTTAAAAACCTGGCACCTGCCGTGGCAGGCGGCGGTGGGCTGCGCCCTGCTTGGCGGGGTGATTATCGGCCTGCTGAATGCCTTCCTGATTCTTATCTGTCAGATTCGTCCGTTCCTGGCCACCCTTGGGACCTGGTTTATCGCCAGCAGCATGGAGCGGATTTATACCGATGGCGGCGGCTCCATCTCCTACCGGAGAATGGCCCCTGAATATCATGACCTCGCGGTCGGGAATATCGCCGGCGTTCCAACCCCGGTGGTGATTGTCCTCGCGCTGTGGCTGTTGGCCTGGCTGGTTACCGAACGCACCCTGTTTGGCAAATATGTCCGCGCCATCGGCCAGAACGCCGAAGCGGCGCGAATCTCCGGGATCCGTGACCGTCTGACCCTGCTGTGGGTGCTGGTGGCGGCCTCAGCGCTCTGCGCCGTCGGCGGGGTGATTCTCTCCGCCAACCTGCGCCAGTTTACCCCGCTGGCCGGCCAGGCCTATTTGATGGATGCCATCGCCGCGGTGTTTATCGGCACCGCCTTTAATCGCCACGGGCGGGTCAGCATCGCCGGCACCCTCGGCGGCGTGCTGTTTCTCGCCATCGTCGATAACGGCCTGAATCTGATGGGGCTTAACTACCTGGTTAAAGATGCGCTGGTCGGCGTCATTCTGGTGGTGGCCCTCGCGCTCTCCTTCTGGCAGGCGCGTCTGCGCCAGCAGCATCGTTAAACGGAGCTTTAATGGCAGCTTTTGACGCCGTATTTGTCGGCCTGACTATTCTGGATATCGCCGGTCGCCCGGTGAGCGACATCCCGCCGCGCGGCGGGGTGGCCTTTATCGAGCAAATCCGGCTGAACCCGGCCGGTACCGCCGCAGGCGCCAACATCAACGCCGCGAAACTCGGCGTGCGTACCGCAGCGGTCGCCTGCCTCGGCGAAGATGAAAAGGCGGATTTTATTCTCGCCAGCTATCGCCGCCTGGGAATCGATTGTTCATTGATTCAGCGAACCTCACGGCTGGAAACTTCGGCGACTATTCTGCCGATCCGCCCCAACGGCGAGCGCCCGGCCCTGCACTGCCGCGGCGCCTCTGACGCCCTGTTCGTCAGCGAAGAGCAGTTCGCCGCGATTCTCGACTGCCGCTTTCTGCATCACGGCGGCAGCGGGCTGCTGGCGGCCATGGATCGGGGCCAAAGCGCGCGTCTGCTGGCGGCGGCGAAAGCCCGGGGAATTGTCACCAGCTTCGATTTAATCGCCCCGCATGAGAACACGCTGGAACTGCTGCGCCCGCTGCTGCCTTCGGTGGACTATTTTATGCCTTCGCTGGAAGAGGCAAGCTACCTTAGCGGACGCACCGATCCCGCCGACATCGCCCGCTTCTTCTTCGATCTTGGCGTCGGCAACTGCATTCTGAAGGATGGCGAAAACGGCTCGTGGCTGCTGAGCGGCGACGGCGGCGTCGAACATATCGCCCCGTGGCGCGTTAACGCGGTAGACACCACCGGCTGCGGCGACAGCTACTGCGGCGGTTTTATCGCCGCCCTGGCCCGTGGGCTGAGCGTAAAAGCGGCTTGTGAAGTGGCATCGGCGGTCGCCGCGCTGGTGGCGACCGGATTGGGATCAGACGCCGGGGTTGTCGACTGGGATCATACCCTGGCGTTTATGGCGGCCAACCGGGCCGGATAATCTCCGGCCCGCGGCTTAGCGCCACTGATAGAGCAGCGGTTCGCCAGCGACATAGCGCTGGAGGTCGGCGGCAATCATCGCCGTATGCTTAGCGATGCTCTCCCGGGTGGCGCCGGCGATATGCGGCGTGATGATCACGTTATCTAACCCGGTGATAAACGGATGGTCGCGCCACAGCGGCTCACGGTGGTAGACATCCAGCGCCGCGCCGCCGAGCGGACCGTGGCGCAGCGCGTGAATCAACGCCTCTTCATCCACTACCGCGGCGCGCGAGGTGTTAATCAACAACGCTCCGGGCTTCATACTGTTCAATAGGGCGGCATTCACCAGGCCGTCGCTGTGCGCGCCGCTGCTCAGATGCAGGCTGACAATATCCGCTTCGCGGAATAACGCCTCCAGGGTGGTTTTCCGCAGTCCCGGTTCGTTGATATCTTCGCCGGCGACAAACGGGTCCACCACCAGCACCGCCATACCAAACGCCCGCGCAATACGCGCCACGCGGCGACCGATATTGCCATAGCCAATCAGCCCCAGCGTTTTGTTGCGCAGCTCGCTACCTTTAAACACTTCATAGGGGCTCTCGGGGCTAACGTCCCAGACCACATCGCGGCGCAGTCCGGCCTGAGTGGCCACCGCCGCGTTCTCTGCATTGGTGAACGCCCCGCGCTTCAGCGCGGCGTGGGCCTGCGGAATATGCCGCGCCAGGCTCAGCATCAGCCCGATGGTCAGCTCCGCCGCGGCGTCAGCGTTACGACCCGGCGTATACAGCACGCGGATATTCCGCGCCTGCGCCGCTTTGGTATCGATATTGACCGGATTGGCGCGGGTACAGGCAATCACCTTCAGACGCGGGCAGGCCGCGATCACCTCTTCCGTAACATCGTCATAGCTGGTGACCAGAACATCGGCATCGTGCGCGAGGTCAATCAGCTGGCGCGCGCTCAGTTTCGGTTTGCCCAGCGCCCATCCTTCCACCAGCAGCTCGCCGAGTTGCTGGAAGGCTGCGAGATCGCCGGAATGTTCGGCGGTAAAAACGATTTTCATGAATAGGGTTCCTGAGAAAGACGTTGAAGTGCATCCTGTCGGGCTTGCCAGACGGGCAGCATCTGCTCGCGCAGCAGCCGGTAAACCGGGTACAGCGCGGCGTAGCGGGCGTGAGCCTGCGAATCGGGCTGATAGCGGGTCTGCTCCAGCTGCGGATGGTGCGCCAGCCCATCGACGCTACGGGCCGCCAGTATCGCCGCCCCGCGGGCGCTGAGTTCATTAAAGGCGCTGGAGACCACCGTGCGGCCGGTGCAGTCGGCAATAATCTGCAGCCAGGTGGCGGACGCCGCGCCGCCGCCGGTCAGGTACAGCTCTCCCCCCCGGGGATATCCCTGCAACGCATCGACAATCGCGTAGGCCAGCCCCTCAAACACCGCCCGCTGCAGCTCGGCGCGGGTGGTGTGCTGACTAATGCCAAAATAACCGGCCCGCGCATCGGGGCTGAAAAACGGCGCCCGTTCGCCGTTAAGATAGGGTTGCCAGAACACGCCGCCGCTGCCCGGCTCGACGGCGGCGATAGACTGCTCCAGCAGCTGGAGGTCCGCCGTCAGCGAAATATGCTGTTGCAGCCAGTCGATATTCGGCGTGCCGGCCTGCATCGGGAAGAGATTGATAAAGCTTCCCGACTCGGTGTGAGTCACGTAGCGCGTGCCTTCATTCACCGTCTGGCGGCCGTGGCAGACAATCCCGGTACAGCAGGTAGTGCCGAGAATCGTGTAGATATCGCCATCGTTGACCGCGCCGCAGCCCAGCGCGGCGCTGCATACGTCGAGCGCGCCAGCGGCCACCGGCGTGGCGGCAGGTAGCCCGGTCAGGGCGGCCACCTCATCGCGCAGCGTGCCTGCCGGCGCATCGGGAGCCAGCCGCGGCGGGAACAGGTGCCGCAGATCGGCCAGCCCCATTTCGTTAAGCACGACTTCGGACAGCTCGCCGCTCTGCTGATTAAGCAGCGAAGTGCTGGCGTCGGTAAAATCAAGCGCCGCCACGCCGGTTAAGCGAAAACGCACCCAGTCTTTGGCGAAAAACAGGTAGCTGGCCTGCGCCAGCCGCTCCGGTTGATGCTGCTGGAGCCAGCACAGCTGCATGCTGGTATTGCACGGTTGCAGATGGGTGCCGGTGTCGGCGAAAAAGCGCCGGTCGAACCCCGGGCGGCGTAACAGCTCGCTCATCAGAGCGCGGCTGCGGGTGTCGCTCCACAAGATCCCCGGGCCAACCGGTTCGCCTTCGGCATCGCTCAGCCAGACGCCTTCGCCCTGCCCCGCAAGCCCAATCGCCCGCAGACGTCCGGCCTTCAGTTCCGGCTGCCGGGCAATCTGTTGCAAAATGGCAATCACCGATTGCCATAGTTGCGCCATATCCTGCTCGGCAAAACCGTTCGCCGACAGATGCGGCCCGGTATCCGCCGCCGCGCTGGCTCGCGCCTGAAAGTGCTCATCAAACAGCACCGCCTTCACCCGCGAGGTGCCAATATCGATTCCCAGATAAAAATCCATGCCTGATCCGATCGCTGAGATAAACTTAGTCACGCTCGTAGCGGCGACGCAGCAGCTCGCACTCGAACAGGAATTCCAGCCCTTCCAGCTGGCGTCGCGCTTCTTCGATATCTTTCCCCCAGCAGGTCAGGCCGTGGCCGCGCAGCAGAAAACCATAGCGCAGCGGGCGGGTCTGCGCATCATCTTCGATACGCGCCGCCAGGGCATCAATATCCTGATCGTTATCGAAAATCGCCACCGGTACGGTATCGAGGTGGCTGCGTTGTCCGGTCAACGTTTTCTGCATTTCGTAACCTTGCAGCGCCAGGGTATCTCCCTTCTCAATTCGCGACAGCACGGTGGCGTTGACGGTGTGTACGTGCAGAACGACGTTAGCCTCCGGGAACAGGCGATAAACCAGCGTATGCAGGCCGGTTTCGGCAGAGGGCTTACGCCCGGAAGGGGCCCGGTTAGTGGCAATCTCAACCTGCAGGAAATCGTCGGTGGTCAGGCTGCCTTTATCGCGCCCCGACTCGCTGAGCCAGCACCAGGTCTCATCCTGGCGCACCGACATGTTGCCGCCGGTCGCCGGCGCCCAGCCTTTCGCGCCGATCCAATGACAGGTGGTGACCAGTTGCGCGAGTCTTTCTTGCCACATAGCAGTTCCTTAATTTAGCGATGATGTATTTAGCCGTCTAAATGGCTATTTACCCGATACTAACACCGCCCGCGCGACGGAACAATATTTCCCATCAGGCAACTTAAAGACACCGTTATGCTCGATATTCATATAAAACCCCCGCTTTTAACAATCAAACAACTGAAGGTTTGCATGATGGCAATATTACCGCTGGCAGGAGCGTGTTAAGGCAGTGATTCATACTGCACAGGATGGGGGGAAAAGAAGAGCGGAGCGCCGGGAAGCAACGAAAAAAACGGCGACGGCGCGCCGCCTCCCTTTACCGTCGCCAGGCGGTTCACCCGGCTGGCCTCAGCTGCAGAGGCCTTTCGGCCAGCGGTTTTGTAAAGTGAAATATGAAGAGTTCATGAGTCGCTCTGCGGGGCGAACGCCCCGGCGGCCACCTGGGCTGGGGTCACCACCCCGCTGTCCAGCACCCAGCCGTCGATTAAGGCGGCCGGCGTGACGTCAAACGCCGGGTTGTAAACCGGCGCATTCTGCGGTGCCCACTGCACGGAACCGAAACTCCCGGCCACCCCGGTGACCTCCGCTGCCGCCCGCTGCTCAATCGGAATCGCCTCGCCGTTCGGACAATGGCGATCGAGGGTGGTTTGCGGCGCCGCCACGTAGAACGGAACTCCGTGGTATTTCGCCAGCACCGCCAGCGAGTAGGAGCCGATCTTATTCGCCACATCGCCGTTCGCGGCGATACGGTCGGCCCCGACCCATACCGCATCCACCTGCCCTTTGGCCATCAGGCTGGCGGCCATCGAATCGGTAATTAGCTGGTAAGGCACGCCCAGCTCCCCCAGCTCCCAGGCGGTAAGCCGGCCGCCCTGCAGCAGCGGGCGCGTCTCATCAACCCAGACGTTTGCCACCAGCCCTCGCTGATGAGCCAGCGCAATCACCCCCAGCGCGGTACCGACGCCGGCCGTCGCCAGGCCGCCGGTATTGCAGTGGGTTAACAGGCGACTGCCCGCTTTCATCAGCGCGCAGCCGGTCTCAGCAATGCTGGCGCACAGCTGTTTATCTTCTTCAATCAGGCGCAGCGCTTCCGCTTCCAGCGCCAGGGAATAGTTCTCTTCTGCCAGCGCCAGCTTCATGCGATCGAGGTTGTTCATCAGGTTAACCGCCGTCGGACGCGCCGCGCGCAATGTGTCCAGCGCCTGCGCCAGTTCATCCCGGCTGAGGCCGCGTTGCGCCAGAAGTGCGAGCAACAGGCTGGCCGAAAGGCCGATTAACGGCGCGCCGCGCACCCGCAGCGCGTGAATATGGTCCACCAGTAACGCAACGTTATCCGCCGCCAGCCAGCGTTTTTCCTGTGGCAATGCCTGCTGATCAAGAATAAAAAGCTGATTTTCGCTTACCCGCAGGCTGGTGGTCTGTAGTGTCTGCATATCGTTAAATCCCTGTTGCGTTGTTGTATTACATTGTGTCAGGATGAAATCCAGAAGTATAGACGTCTGAACGGCTTAATCAGAACTTTTGAGGATCGAGGCAATGTCGCAATACCATACCTTCACCCCCGGCGATGCCGTGGCTTACGCACAACAATTTGGCGGCATCGATAATCCGTCGGAACTGGTGTCCGCGCAGGAAGTGGGGGATGGCAACCTCAACCTGGTCTTTAAGATTTTTGATACTCAGGGCGTCAGCCGCATTGTCGTTAAGCAGGCCCTGCCCTACGTCCGCTGCGTGGGCGAATCCTGGCCGCTGACCCTCGATCGCGCCCGTCTTGAGGCGCAAACGCTGGTGGCGCACTATCAGCACTGCCCGCAGCACACGGTGAAAATCCACCATTTCGATCCCGAGCTGGCGGTGATGGTGATGGAAGATCTCTCCGATCATCGCATCTGGCGCGGCGAGCTGATCGCCAACGTTTACTATCCGCAGGCCGCGCGTCAGCTGGGAGAATACCTGGCGCAGGCGCTGTTTCACACCAGCGACTTTTATCTCCACCCGCATGACAAAAAAGCTCAGGTGGCGCAGTTTATTAACCCGGAGATGTGCGAAATCACCGAAGACCTGTTCTTCAACGACCCTTATCAGGTTCACGAGCGCAACAACTACCCGGCCGCACTGGAAGCCGACGTCGCCGCCCTGCGCGACGACGCGCAGCTCAAACTGGCGGTGGCCGCGCTGAAGCAGCGTTTCTTTTCGCATGCCGAAGCGCTGCTGCACGGCGATATTCACAGCGGTTCCATTTTCGTGGCCGAGGGCAGTTTTAAAGCCATCGACGCGGAATTCGGCTATTTCGGCCCGATAGGTTTTGATATCGGCACCGCCATCGGCAACCTGCTGCTGAACTATTGCGGCCTGCCGGGGCATCTGGGCATTCGCGATGCCGCCGCCGCCCGCGAACAGCGTCTGCGCGATATCCAGCAGCTGTGGAGCACCTTCGCCGAGCGCTTCCAGGCGCTGGCGACGGAGAAAACGCGCGATGCGGCGCTGGCTTACCCCGGCTACGCCTCGCTGTTCCTGAAAAAGGTCTGGACCGACGCGATTGGCTTCTGCGGTACCGAGCTGATTCGCCGCAGCGTCGGGCTGTCCCACGTCGCCGATATCGACACGATCCAGGATGACGCGATGCGCCATGAATGCCTGCGTCATGCAATCACGCTCGGCAAAGCGCTGATCGTGATTGCCGAACGTATTGAGAACGTCGACGATCTGATCGCCCGCATTCGTCAGTACAGCTGAGCCCCGTAGGCCGTAGCACCCCGGTAGCGCTACGCTTACCGGGGCTCGCGATCCCTTACCCCAGATATTCGATCACCGACAGTCCGCCGTTATAGTCGGTGCTGTAGATGATCCCCTGCGCATCCACGAACACGTCGCACGACTGAATTACCCGCGGGCGACCCGGACGGGTATCCATCATTTTCGCCGGGGCGGCAGGCACCAGCGCGCCGGTCTCCACCGGCCGATAGGGATCAGAAATATCGTAGGCGCGCACGCCCGCATTCTGGTAAGTGGCGAAGATCAGCGTTGAGCTGATAAAGCTGCCGGGACGGTTTTCATGCAGGTTATGCGGGCCAAAGTGCGCCCCTTTCGCCACATAGTCGGTCTCCTGCGGCTGCGGGAACGTCGAGATACTCACCGGGTTGGTCGGCTCGCGGATATCAAACAGCCAGATCAGTTTTTCACCGTCCTGCTGGTTATCGAGTACCGCCTCATCCAGCACCACCAGCAGATTACGCTGCGGCAGCGGCAGCGCCGTATGGGTGCCGCCGCCAAACGGCGGGCTCCAGTTACGGTGGCTAATCAGCTTCGGCTGAGTCCTGTCCTTCACGTCGAGCAAGGTCAGGCCGCCGTCACGCCAGCTGCCGTAGGCGGTATCCCCGGCGATAATGGCGTGATGCAGCGCGTAACGTTTCCCCTGCGGCCAGCTCGGCTGCTCCCCCGCCGCCTGATGCATCCCCGGCAGCCACCAGCGCCCGGCGACCTCCGGCTTACGCGGGTCGGCCAGGTCAATGGTCAGGAAGATATAGTCGCTGAACCCGTCAATCAGCGCGGAAACATAGGCCCAGCGGCCGCCGACGTACCAGATGCGATGAATACCGATGCCGTTGAGCGACAGAAAGCTGATTTCCCGCGGCTGTTCGGGACGAGAAATATCAAAAATACGCAGCCCGGCGCTCCAGCCGCGATCCTGGACATCGCTAACCGTTTCGCCGACCGAGCGGGTGTAATAGACCTTCTCATCGGCAAAGCGGGTATCGGCAAACAGGTCGCGGGCGTTGATCACCAACAGTAAATCATCATGGGCCTGCAGATGAACGTTCCAGGTGCCTGCCGGCGCGGCGATGTAGTTCACCGTTTGCGGATGCCGCGGATCGCGCACGTCGACAATCGAAAAGCCCTGCGACACCATATGGCCGATGTAGGCGTAGCCGCGGTGAACCATCAGCTGAACGCCGTCCGGCCGGCCGCCCTGATCGCTATGCCCGATCAGCCGCATATTGCGGCTGTAATCGGGACGCGGAAGTGCCGTCGCCATCGCTGCTCCTTAGCCTTTGTTTTTCGCTTCCAGCGTGGCGAACCACGGCGCGATAAAGTCCTCGGTCTGCCCCCAGCCCGGGATAATTTTCCCCAGGGACGCGACGTTGACCGCCCCCGGCTGCGCCGCCAGCAGCGCTTGCGGAATAGCTGCCGCCTTGAAGTCATAGGTAGCAGGGGTCGGTTCGCCGGCGATTTTATTCGCCACCAGACGGACGTTAGTCGCCCCGATAAGTTTCGGATCCACCGCGACGCTGACCTTCCACGGGCTGCCTGATTCACGCATCAGCTGCAGATCCTGGTTGGAGATATCGATACTGTAGAGTTTAATTTCGGTCCGCCCGTTCTCCTTCAGCGCCTTATAGGCTCCCTGACTGAAGGCATCCCAGGTCCCCCAAATCGCATCAATTTTGCCTTTCGGATACTTGGCTAAAATCGCCCCGACCTTATTGGCGGTATCGCCCTGCACATCGGAAGAGACGGCGCCAATCGATTCCAGCTCCTTAATCCCCGGGTTTTGCTTGAGCAACGCCTGATAAGCCACCTGACGGCGTTCCATCGGCGGGAAACCGGCAACCCACAGCTTGATAATATTGGCTTTGCCGTTGAAATCTTTCACCAGCTGGCCAAAGGAGAGATCGGTCAGCGAGGCGTCATCCTGCTGGGACACGGTAACCCCCGGGATCTCGCCGCTGATGGCGGTATCGAACACCGCCACTTTAATCCCGGCATCCACCGCCTTCTTCACCAGCGCGGTGGCATACGGGTCGCGCCCCTGGGAGAGAATAATCCCGTCGTATTTCTGGCTAATCGCCTGGTTAACGAAATCCTGGAATTTGGCATCATCACCGTTGCTGAGGAAGGTGCTCATCTTAAAACCGAGCTTTTTGCCCTCCTGAATCGCGCCGGAGACAAACTGGGTGGTGTTATCGTCAGAGCCGAGGTTACGGATCACCGCAATCCGGATTGGTCCGTTATGTTCGGCGATAGCGGCCGGTACCGGCGCAGGCGTTTCAGCCCAGGCCGCCACGGAATTCAACAGCCCCAGCGCAATAACAGACAGCGTGATTTTTTTCATGTGTATACCCTGTAAATGATTAAGTGCGGCGCTGAAAATAAGTCAGTGCTAACGCGCCAGCCAGCACCAGTCCTTTAATAATGTCCATCGCGTAGTACGGCACCGACAGCATCACCAGACCGTTGGAGAGGACGCCAAGAATCACCGCCCCCACCAGCGTCCCGAGGGCGTTCGGTTTACCTGACCCCGCCAGGGAGAAGCCGATCCACGCCGCCGCCACCGCATCCATCAGATAGCCGCCGCCGGCATTAACCTGTGAAGAGCCGATACGCGAGGCCAGCAAAATCCCGCCCAGCCCGGCCAACAGCGAAGCGATAACGTAGGCCGCCACTTTATAACGGGTGATACGCAGACCGGAGAGCCGCGCGGCTTCCGGATTGCCGCCGATGGCATACATCCGTCGCCCGTGGGTGGTGAAAGAGAGCGCCAGCTGCGCGACCAGCGTCACCACCAGCATGACGATAACGATGGTCGGCACCTGCCCCAGCGAGCCAAAGGCTGCCGGAATCGTCCCTTCAGCCATATCGCCGCCCGGCATGACCATGTTCTCGGTAATGGACCCGCCGTAGCTGTAGGTCATCGCCACGCCCTGAATCAC
The DNA here is from genome assembly GCF_044900465.1 of Klebsiella sp. NPDC088457. NCBI lineage: Bacteria > Pseudomonadati > Pseudomonadota > Gammaproteobacteria > Enterobacterales > Enterobacteriaceae > Klebsiella > Klebsiella sp. NPDC088457. The sequence goes on from NZ_JBJDNH010000011.1 coordinate 90,414, forward strand.
AAACAGGCTGGCGAGAGTGGCGAGCATGTCGGGAATACGCAGTACCACGATTAAAAAGGCGTTAAACAGCCCCACCAGCGTACACAGCGCGAGGGTGAGCAGAATCGCTTCCGTGGTGCCGAAGCCGTGCCAGACAAACAGCGAAATCACCAGCGCGTTAGCCAGCGAGGCGGTTGACCCTACCGAGAGGTCGAAACCGCCAATGGTCAGCGAGACGGAGACGCCGATGGCAATCACCGTCACGATGGCGATAGAACGCAAAATGTTGATGATATTGAACGGGTCAAGGAAGTTGTCCGCGGCGAGGCCAAATACGGCGATCAACAGCACCACGGTCAGCAACATGCCCCATTTATAAAGAAAATCAAAAAATCGCTGACGGCCCGATGCCGTCGCGTTCACTGCCAGGGCCTTGCTCACGCTGCTGCTCCTCCGGTGGAGTAATAAAGTAGAGTCTCTTCCCGGGCCTCAGCGCCCGGAATTTCTGCCACAATGCGGCCATCCCACAATACACAAATACGGTCGCACAACCCCACCAGCTCCGAGAATTCGCCCGAGGCGTAAATCACCCCTTTGCCCTCTCGCGCCAGCCCGTCGATCAGGTTGAACAGGTCGGTTTTTGCTTTTACGTCGACGCCTTTGGTCGGCTCATCGAAAATCAACACGTTGGCGTTGCCGCGCAGCCACTTGCCGATCGCCACCTTCTGCTGGTTGCCGCCGGACAGACGGCGTAGCGTCTGGGCCGGGCCGGTGGTGCGAATGCCGATACGGGCAATCACCTCCTCCGCCCAGCGCCATGCCTGGCGGTGGCCAAACAGGCTCCAGCGCGAAAAGCTATTATCGGCGCTGACCGCCAGGTTCATGCCGATCGGCTCTTCAATAAAAATGCCCTCTTTGCGCCGCTCTTCCGGCACCAGCGCCAGCCCGCGCGTCACCGAGTCCGCCGGGTCGCGAGGCCGCCACGGCTGGCTATTCAGCTCCCCGCGGGTCAGGCGGCTTTTACTGGCGCCGAACAGCGCTTTGCACAGCTCGGTTTTCCCCGCCCCCGCCAGCCCTGCGATCCCCAGGATTTCCCCTTTGCGCAGGCGTAGCGAGATGTCCTGCAGTAGCCCCTCGTCGTGCAGACCTTCCACCTGCAGCAGAATCTCCTCGCCGTGCGGCGGGCGCCGCGCTGGAAAAATGTCGCTCAGCTCGTGGCCGAGCATCTTCTCAACAATCTGCTCGCCGCTGAGATCCGCCATCGGACCGCTTTCAATCAGCCGACCGTCGCGGAGTACCGTCAGGGTGTCGCAAATGGCCTTCAGTTCATGAATACGGTGGGAGATAAACACCACGCCAATCCCCTGCTGCTGCAGACGGCGCACCACCGTGAACAGCCGTTCGCTTTCATGCCGGTCCAACGGCGCGGTGGGTTCATCAAGAATGAGAAAACGACAATGGTGCGACAGCGCGCGGGCCAGCAGAATTTGCTGCTTCTCCGCCAGCGTGCAGCTATCGATGGGACGCCGCACGTCAAGGGCGACGTCCAGCTGGGCCAGCGCCTCGCGCGCCTGTTCGCGCACCCGCCGCCAGCTGAAGCGCTGAGCCGGCTCCGCGAGGCGATCCAGCATAATGTTTTCCGCGATACTTAAGCCCGGCACCAGCGCCACGTCCACCTCCTGCTGCACCAGATGGATCCCCAGCAGCTTAGCATCGCGCGGCGAGCGAATATTCACCGGCTGGTTATTGATAACAATCTCACCTTCATAGTGCGCGTGCGTCCCGCATAGCACCGCCATCAGCGTCGATTTCCCCGCGCCGTTCGCGCCGGTCAGCGCGTGCACCGATCCCCCATGCAGGGTGAACGCCACGTTGCTGAGCGCCCGAAAGCCGGAAAAGGCGAGGTTAATGTTGTTCATCTCAAGGCGATTCACTGCCATCCCCTGCTACCCTTTACGATTAATATTCTGATTTAACGAATTTTTCACAGCTGACCTTGACTGACAACTGCGTAAAAGGCATAAGATAAAACGAAATAATATTAGCCATCTGGATGTCCAGACATAACATCAGGTTAGCGAAACGAGAATAAGGACAGCGTTCATGAGCAACAGCGATATCCGCGTGGTACCCGGCCCCGCCAACTATTTTTCCCATCCCGGCAGCCTGGCGCGCCTGGCGGATTTTTACAGCGCAGAGCAGCTTTCCCGCGCGCTCTGGATTTACGGTGAGCGCGCGATCGCCGGCGCTGAGCCCTTCCTGCCGCCAGCGTTCCACGCCGTCGGTGCCAAAAAGGTGCTGTTTAAAGGGCATTGCAGCGAAAGCGACGTGGCGCAGCTGGCGCAGACTGCCGGTGATGACCGCGCGGTGGTCATTGGCGTCGGCGGCGGCGCGCTGCTGGATACCGCCAAAGCCGTGGCCCGGCGCTTAGCTCTGCCGGTGGTGGCAATCCCCACCATCGCTGCGACCTGCGCCGCCTGGACCCCGCTGTCGGTGTGGTACAACGACGCCGGGCAGGCGCTGCATTTTGAAATCTTCGACGACGCCAACTTCCTGGTGCTGGTAGAGCCGCACATCATCCTCCACGCCCCGGCGGAGTATCTGCTGGCGGGGATCGGCGATACGCTGGCGAAATGGTACGAAGCGGTCGTGCTGGCGCCGCAGCCGGAAACTCTGCCGCTGACCGTACGGCTGGGGATTAACGGCGCGCTGGCGATTCGCGATGTGCTGCTGGAAAACAGCGAAACGGCGCTGGCCGATCGGCAGCGCGGTGAACTGACCCAGGCGTTTCGCGACGTAATCGACGCTATTATCGCCGGCGGCGGGATGGTGGGCGGTTTAGGCGAGCGCTATACCCGCGTCGCCGCCGCGCACGCGGTACATAACGGCCTGACGGTGCTGCCGCAGACCGACAAATTTTTGCACGGCACCAAGGTGGCCTACGGCATTCTGGTGCAGAGCGCTCTGCTCGGCCAGGACGATGTTTTAGCCCAGCTGGTGAGCGCCTGGCAGCGCTTTAACCTGCCCACCACGCTGGCGGAGCTCGACGTGGATATCCACAACCCGGTCGAACTGGATAAGGTTATCGCCCATACTCTGCGTCCGGGGGAGTCGATCCACTTCCTGCCGGTCGAGCTGACCCCGCAGACCCTGAAGGCGGCCTTTGAGAAAGTGGAAAACGTCCGTCGGCAGGTGCATTAACGGCTAAAAAAACGCGGAAACGGCCAGCGGGCCGCCGCGCCGGCTCAGGCGAGAGCCGGAGGGACGGGGGAGTGAAGGACTGAGGGAACGGTTTAACAGCACTTTGCGCCGCCTTTACCGCCATAGCGCGCGTCCTGACGCTCGCGGAAAAATTCTTCATAGGTCATCGGCGTCTGCTCGGGATGCGTCTGGCGAATATGCTCGACGTAGTTATCGTAATCGGGCACGCCAATCATCATTTTTGCCGCCTGGCCCAGATACTTCCCGGCTTTGGAAAGGGTATCAAACATGTTGGCCTCTCAGAACAGCCCCTTTCCGCAGGCGGAAAGGGGCTAAGTGTTAATGTGCGCGCTTCACCTGGGTCACCAGCTGCTCAGCATTGGCAGGAAGCGGCTCGTACGGCGTCTCTTTTGACGTAGGTTGCTCCTCTTTCAACGCCGCCAGCGCGGTTTTGATTGAGAACAGCGCCAGTACCACCACCACCACCATAAAGAAGATGGTTAATCCCGCATCCAGCCGGTTGTTAAAGACCAGCTGCGCCAGCTGTGATTCGGTGTACTGGCCAGGAATATTGCCGCTATCGATCATCGCCTGGAACTGATTGGCAATCGCCAGGAAACCCACCTTCGTATCCGGGCTGAACGACTTCTGCCACCCGGCGGTCAGGGTACAAATCAGCAGCCAGGCCGTCGGCAACAGGGCGACCCACGCATAGCGCTCGCGTTTCATTTTAAACAGTACCACCGCGCAGAGCATCAATGCCATACCGGCCAGCATCTGGTTGGCGATACCAAACAGCGGCCACAGCGTGTTAATCCCGCCGAGCGGATCGACCACCCCTTGATGCAGGAAGTACCCCCAGGCCAGTACGCACAGCGCGGTGGCCAGCAGGTTCGCCGGCAGCGAGTTGGTTCGCTTCAGTCCCGGACTCACCACCCCCAGCAGATCCTGCAGCATAAAGCGCGCCGCACGGGTGCCCGCATCCACCGCCGTCAGAATAAACAGCGCTTCAAACAGAATGGCGAAGTGATACCAGAAGGCGACATCCATCAGCCCCCCCAGCGAACCGTGCAGGATATAGGCCATCCCGACCGCCAGCGTTGGCGCCCCGCCCGCCCGGGAGATAATCGACTGCTCGCCCACTTCTCTGGCTATCTGGCGCAGCGTTTCCGGGGTGATGCTAAAGCCCCAGCTGCTCACCACCTGCGCGGCGGAAGCGACGACATCGGTGGCGCCCGCCGGCGCGAGGACCGCCATCGGGCTGTTCATGGCAAAGTAAACGCCCGGGTCGATAACGCAGGCCGCCACCAGCGCCATAATGGCGACGAAAGATTCCATCAGCATACCGCCATAGCCGATAAAGCAGGCCTGGCCTTCGTTCGCCAGCATCTTCGGCGTGGTGCCGGAGGCGATCAGCGCATGGAAACCGGAGACCGCGCCACAGGCGATGGTAATAAACAGGAACGGGAACAGGCTGCCGGACCATACCGGGCCGCTGCCATCAATAAATTTCGTCAATGCCGGCATGGTCAACGTCGGGCGCATAATCAGGATGCCGATCGCCAGGCCGACGATGGTGCCGATTTTCAGGAAGGTCGACAGGTAATCACGCGGCGCCAGCAGCAGCCATACCGGAAGAACGGCAGCGATGAAGCCATAGCCCACCAGAATCCAGGTCAGCTGTACGCCGGTGTAATCAAACCACGGCGCCCACGTTGGGCTTTCCGCCACCCATCCGCCGGACACAATGGCGAACACCAGCATCACCAGACCGATCACCGACACTTCGCCAATGCGCCCCGGGCGCAGGTAGCGAATGTAGATCCCCATAAAAATGGCCAGCGGAATGGTGAAGGCGACGGTATAGGTCCCCCACGGGCTGTGGGTCAGGGCTTTCACCACGATCATCGCCAGTACCGCGAGGATAATCACCATGATCATAAAACAGGCGACCAGCGCCAGCACGCCGGCGGTCGGCCCCATCTCCTCTTTCACCAGCTCGCCAAGCGAGCGCCCGTCGCGGCGGGTGGAGACAAACAGTACCATAAAGTCCTGCACGGCCCCCGCCAGCACCACCCCGGCGAGGATCCAGATCATTCCCGGCAGGTAGCCCATCTGCGCCGCCAGCACCGGCCCCACCAGCGGCCCCGCGCCGGCAATGGCCGCAAAATGGTGACCGAACAGCACTTTCTTATCCGTCGGGACATAATCGAGCCCGTCGTTATGCCGCACGGCGGGCGTCATCCGCGTCGGGTCAACCGCCAGTACATTGTTGGCGATGTAGAGTCCATAGAAACGATAGGCGATCAGATAAATACAGACTGCCGCCACGACAATCCATAGCGCATTAATCTGCTCACCCCGGTTTAAGGCGATGTAGCCGAGGGCAAAGGCTCCGACAACGGAGAGCAATGTCCAGATGAGGTATTTCCCTGAATGATTCATCGTTGTGTTCCACAGGTAGGGTAATCAGGATGTTACATTTTGTTTCTAGAACACAACGCCGGGTTTAACAACATTGAAACCGTACAGATGTCGTGCAAAGGCAGGGATTTATCTCACATTGCTAGCGAGATCACTTCTGAGGGGAAAATGGAATGTATCGCCCGCAAGAAAGCGCTACATGATACATCGTCAGTCCCCCCCTCCGGATCGCGGCGTAGGGGGGGCGAGCAGATTATTTAGCCGAGCACCGCGGTGCCCAGGCGGCAGGTGCAGCAGCGACGGCCCCGCTCGTCGAACACCGCAATTTCCCAGCTCTGGCCCTGGCGCCCCAGATGCAGCGGGCGGCACTCGCCGCGTACGCGACCGCTGGAGACCGCCCGATGGTGGGTGGCATTCAGTTCGGTGCCCACCACGCACTGACCCTCTTCGGTCATCAGCCAGCCGGCCATCGACCCAAGCGTCTCCGCCAGCGCCGCGGACGCGCCGCCGTGCAGCAGGCCAAACGGCTGGTGGGTACGGGCATCAACCGGCATTTCCGCCTCCAGCAGCCCCTCTTCCAGCCGGGTGTAGATAATGCCCAGGTGGGCCACCATCGTATTCTCGCTGGTGGCGTTAAGCGCATCCAGCGTCAGCTGACGTTTCCAGACCATTTATGCCCCCAACGTCGAGCCGCCGTCGACCACGATATCCTGCAGCGTAATATGGCTGGCGTGACGGGAGGCGAGGAACAGAATCGTGCTGGCGATCTCCTGCGGACGGGCGATTTTCCCCAGCGGAATACCGAGTTTAAACTGCTCGCCGAAACCACGGATACGCCGCTGCTCGGCATCATCGCTAACCCACAGCGTGCGCTGCATATCGGTATCGGTGGAACCCGGTGAAACCAGATTACAGCGCACTCCGCTTCCCGCCAGCTCCAGGCCAACGGTCAGCGTCAGGCTTTTCAACGCCGCTTTCGATGCGCCATAGGCGCTCATCCCGATGCGTGGCGTATGGGCCGCGTCAGAGGCCACGGTGACAATCGCCCCGCCCTGCTGGCGACGGAACTGAGCCATCGTCTGCTGAAACAGGTTAAACGCGCCGCCTACGTTGACGGCAAAGGTCTGCTGCCAGTCCTGCAGACTCAGCTCATCGGTCGCGCCCATGCGCAGAATGCCCGCCGCGTTAACCAGCACGTCGAGACGCGCCATGCCGTTCAGCAGCCGCCCGCACACCTCAGCCACCCGTTCCGGGTTGGCAATATCCAGCGTTTCCGTGGCGAACGGGTAGGTCTCCCCGTCAAAGGCGAGATCGAAACCGGTCACCTTCGCGCCGGCCTCAACGAACGCCAGCGCCGTCGCGTAACCAATGCCTTTACCGGCGCCGGTGACCCATACGGTTTGCCCCTGAAAATCCAGCCCGGCCATTATTTCACCTCACGGGACAGCAGCGCCCACCAGGCATCGATCGTCGGTTTTTTCGCCAGCGCCACGAAGTCGATATCGCCGTGCACTTTACGCCAGCGCGCGGCCAGCGCCATCATGCGCACCGAGTCCAGCCCGTAGTCGATCAGATTTTCATCATCCAGCGGCTCGTCGGACTCATCCAGCAGCGGTAGAATCAGCGCCCGCAGCGCCGCTTTGGATGCCGGAAGCGGCAGCAGCTCTTCGGTCATCACCACCCGGCCGGAACGCCCGGCGACATATTTCAGCGCCATCAGGTGCTCCTCACGGCTAAAATCCGCCAGCGCGTCGGCAACGAAGAACGGCTTAATATCGCGCATAAAGGCGTCGGTGGCGGTGGTCATGCAGCCGATATGGGCATAGACGCCGGTGATGATCAGCTGGTCGCGGCCGGTCTCTTTCAACATCTCTTCCAGCGGCGAACGGTGGAACGCGCTGTAGCGCCACTTCACCAGCACGGTGTCGTGTTCATCCGGCGCCAGGGCGGCAATCACCTGCTGCTGCTCCGGTGAACGGGTCAGACCCGGTCCCCACATATCATTGAGCAGGGCGCGGTCTTCATCGCTTTGCTCTTTCGGCTGCGCGGTGTAAAACACCGGAATGTTATTCTGTTTGCAGAAATCGCGCAGCGCGGCAATGTTCGCCACCACTTTCGCCATCATGGCGCTGTCTTCCCCCCAGAAGTTGAGGAAATATTCCTGCATATCGTGGATCAACAGCGCGGCGCGGGACGGCTCAAAAGCCCAGTTGACTTTGTTCGCCGGGATATCGCTGGCTTCCGGCAGCGCGTAAGCCTGTAATTTAGGGATGGCCATTCTGTCTTCTCCTTCAGCCCGGCTCGCGTGCGGCCAGCCACTGACGTAATTGTTTTTTATCCACTTTACCTACCGGCGTCAGCGGCAGTGCATCAACGCACTCCACGCGATCCGGCAGTTTAAATTCTGCCACGCCCTGTTCGCGCAGGAAGCGGCGGACCGCGACCGCACGCAGCGGCTCTTTCACCACCAGATAAGCGCAGCTCTTCTCGCCCAGCAGGCTGTCCTCCATGCTGACCAGCGCGGCATGGATCACCGCCGGGTGACGCAGCAGCAGGTTTTCCACCTCTTCCGCCGCGATCTTTTCGCCGCCGCGGTTGATCTGATCTTTTTCACGCCCCTGCACGGTGATATAGCCGTCCTCGTCGATCGAGATCAGATCGCCGGAACAGTAAAAACCGTCGGCATCAAACGCTTCTGCATTGTGCTGCGGGCTTTTGTAGTAGCCGCGGAAGGTGTACGGCCCGCGGGTCATCAGGCGCCCGACTTCTCCACGCGGCAGCGGATTACCATCGGCATCCGCAACCCACACTTCATCATCCGGGCACATCGGACAGCCCTGGGTATTGATGATGCGTTCCGGGCTATCGTTGAGGCGGGTGTAGTTCACCAGCCCTTCCGCCATGCCAAAGACCTGCTGGAGCTGGCAGCCAATCTCCGCCGGAATGCGTGCCGCCAGCGTCGCTGACAGGCGCGCGCCGCCAACCTGCAGCAGCGTCAGCGAACGCAGCTGGCCGTTCCCGGCGCCCTCGCGGATCGCCTGTAACCACAGGCTGACCGCAGGCGGCACCAGCGAAGCCACGTTGATCTGATGTTGTTCAATCAACGGGAAACACAGCGTCGCGCTCGGATCGGCGGCCAGGATCACCCGGCCTCCGGCGAGGAAGACGCCGAGCGAACCCGGTGAGCTCATGGCATAGTTGTGGGCGGCGGGCAGCGCGTTGAGGTAGCGCGTGTCGGCGCTGATAGCGCAAATTTCGTTACTGCGACGGATACTGTAGTCGTAGTCGTTATGGGTGCGAGGGATCAGCTTTGGCGTCCCGGTACTGCCGCCGGAGAGCTGGAAAAAGGCCACTTCATCGGCAGGGGTCGGATTGGCGATAAAGTTATCCGCCTGCTGCTCGATGGCTGCCGCCAGGTCATATTCTCCGCGATCGTTACGCAGCAGCACCACCCGCACCGAGCCATGCTGTTCGACAAAGGCATTAAGGAAACTGTCGTCGGCAAACAGCCCATGATCGCGATCGGCAATCAGCAGCGCGGGTTCAATTTGCGTCGCGTAGGCGTTCAGTTCGCTACGTTGATGGCTGAACAAGGCATTGACCGGCGCCACCCCAATCCGCAACAGCGCGAAGAAGGTCACGTAAAATTCGGCGACGTTACCCAGCTGCACCAGCGCGGTTTCACCGCGTTTCAGCCCCATACGCTGCAGCGAGGAGGCCAGATTATCCACGAGCTGGTTGAACTGACGATAGCTGTAGTGCCTGTCCCCGTCGATAATGGCGACGGCATCGCTGTCGGCGTGACGGGTAATCAGATTGGTTAACGGCAGATCCTGCCAGTAACCTTTCTCACGGTAGCGGGCGGCAAAACTTTCCGGCCAGCGGTTAAATTCAATCATCATCGCCTCTTAATTCAAGCCGAATACGTTCAGCATGGTAGTCAGTTTGACGCCAGTTTCGCGCCACTCTCCCAGCGGAGAGGAGGCCGGGACAATGCCGGCGCCGGCAAACAGACGCAGCGTACGCTCGTGCAGGCGGGCGCAGCGAATCGTCACCACCCATTCGCCGTTGCCTTCGTCATCGCACCAGCCGACAATGCCGCCGAACAGCTGGCGATCGAACGGCTCCAGCTCGGCAATCAGACGTTTCGCCACCTGATGCGGGAAGCCGCTCAGAGCCGGCGTCGGGTGGAGCAGGCAGGCCAGCGACATGGCGTTCTCCGGCGCCAGCGCGGTGCCTTCAATCGGCGTCGCCAGATGCCATAGCGTCGGGGTGGTGACCAGCTGCGGGGAGTCCGGCAGCGACAGCTGACGGCAGCGCGGAGTCAGCACCGTTTTCATCGCCTGCGTCACCAGTTCGTGCTCATGGCGATCTTTACCTGAAGCCAGCAGTTTGTTGCCCGCTTCGCGATCCAGCACGTCATCCGGCTGACGGCGGGCGGAACCGGCCAGCGGCAGAGAACTGAAACGCTCGCCCTCTTTACGCAGCAGCAGTTCCGGGCTGGCGCCCAGCAGCACGCCGCCGTCCGAGAGCGGCACATGGAAGTTAAAGCTGGCCGGGTTTTGCGCGATCAGACGTTCAAGCAGCGCGCCGCTGTCCACGCGATCGCGGGTGGTGATATCGATTAAACGCGACAGCACGACCTTGTCCACTTCCGGTGTGGCGGTCAGTTCAGCGGCGCGTTCAACCATCGCCATAAATGCATTCTGCTCAGGAATTTCCTGGCGCTGAACGATATCCATTGGCGGCGTCCGGGAGGAAGCATAGCGTGCCGACTGCTGTTTCCCGGTGCGGGAGAAATTTTGCCAGCTCTCGGGGATAAACAGTTCAGACGGCTGGTTGGTATCAAACGGAATCGCCCCGACCATCACCGGTTTGCGGATCCCGGCAGCCTTCGCTTGCGTAAACGCGGCCGCCATTTGCTGCTGGAATTCCCCGCTCAACAGCGCGCCGTCGGCGGCCGGATGGGAAAAACGGCGAAAGCAGCCTGAAGTACTGAAACTGCGGTACGGCGACATAAAGAAGAAGCTTTCCGCTGCCAGGGTCATATTCTTTTCCTGTATATCCTCGGCCAGTGACGTTTCCATATCATCCTCCAAAAAAACGATAAAGATATTACGAATAATTATCATTTATATTTTGGTTGGCTAACCTAAAAGGTATTGCCTGCCATGTCAACCGTACAAACGACATGTTGTGCTACTTAGGCTTGCATCCGCGCGATACAAAGTTGAAAATGAGACGCATTTATCTCAACTTAATCAGGATGCGAATTCGTGAATTTGTCCACTTTGTGTCGCCGTACCTTCCTGGCCTGCGGGCTGGCGCTTTTAGGAATTACCTCAGCCCTGGCGGCCGACTGGCCGCGCCAGGTGACCGATAGCCGCGGCACGCACACGCTGGAAAGCAAACCCCTGCGTATCGTCTCCACCAGCGTGACCCTCACCGGCTCACTGCTGGCGATTGACGCGCCGGTGGTTGCCAGCGGAGCAACCACGCCGAACAACCGCGTGGCGGACGACCAGGGGTTCCTGCGTCAGTGGGGCGCCGTCGCGAAGGAACGTAAGCTGGCGCGTCTGTATATCGGCGAACCCAGCGCGGAAGCCGTCGCCGCACAGATGCCGGACCTGATCCTGATTAGCGCCACCGGCGGAGATTCCGCGCTGCCGCTGTACGACCAGCTCTCTACCATTGCCCCAACGCTTATCATTAATTACGACGATAAAAGCTGGCAGGGGCTGCTGAGCCAACTGGGGCAAATCACCGGTCAGGAAAAACAGGCCTCGGCGCGCATTGCTGAATTCGACAAACAGCTCGCCGCGCTGAAGCAACAGATGAAACTGCCGCCGCAGCCGGTTAGCGCGCTGGTTTATACTGCCGCCGCCCATAGCGCCAACCTGTGGACGCCGGCGTCGGCGCAGGGTCAGATGCTTGAACAGCTGGGCTTTACGCTGGCGACCTTACCCGCCGGGCTGCATGCCAGCCAGAGCCAGGGGAAACGCCACGATATCGTCCAACTGGGCGGAGAGAATTTAGCCACCGGCCTCAACGGGCAAAGCCTGTTCCTGTTCGCCGGCGATAGCAAAGACGCGGCGGCAATTTACGCCAACCCGCTGCTGGCCCATCTTCCGGCGGTCGAGAACAAACGCGTTTATCCACTGGGCACGGAAACCTTCCGCCTCGACTACTACAGCGCCATGCTGGTGCTGCAGCGTCTCGCCACCCTCTTCGGCTGATGCCTGTTCCCGGCGGGCGCCGCGCTTTGCCGGGCGACTCACCCGCCAATCATCTCTCTGTGACCCGGATCAGGCGTTGACCCCGCTATCCGGGCTATCGGTTTCAGACCTCGGCGACCGTTTCAGGACGCCTGAAGCGGCGCAGCTCCCCCAGCAGCCCGATCAGCATCACGCCGACAATAACCAGCGCCCAACCGCTGGCGCTCGCCGAGGCGACCGGCGTCATCATCGCCCCCAGCCCACCCAGCAGCGCCGCGCCGATGGCATCGCCGGTGACGTTCTGCGCGGTCCACAGGCCGTTGATCCGCCCGAGCATCGCTTCCGGGGTTTGGGTCTGAATCAGAGTGTACTGCAGCAGCGAACTGATCGCGCTCAGCCAGCCAAACAGCGCCAGGCACAACGCCCCCAGCTCCCAGAACGGCATCAGGCTGAACAGCGCGATGGCAAAAAACGACCCGACCGTGGTCATCAGCATCAGGGCCCCCGGTTTAGCGGTTTGCGCCAGCTGACCGCTGGTCAACGCCCCCAGCGCCGCCCCCAGCGGAATCGCGGCATATAGCAAACCAATCTGCGAGGCCGACATCTGCCAGCCGTCGGCCAGCGCCGGATAAAGAACTCGCACCGCGCTGGCCATGGTTAACAGACCGCCCAACAGCGCAATACCGCCAATCAGCGGACTATTGAAGAGGAATTTCAACCCCGCCAGCAGCGACTTCAGCGGATGTTCACGCTGCTGCGGCGGCGGTGGCAGCAGCGGCAGACGCAGCAGGGTCAAGGTGGTGATAAACGTTCCGGTCGCCGCCAGGCCATAGTTCCAGGCGACGCCGCCGGTCGCCAGCAACAGGCCGCCAATCATCGGCGAAATCACCGACCCCAGACGCACCGTCAACATGGTGATGGCGCCAGCCTGCATCAGATTCTCGCGCCCGACCAGCGCCGGCGTCGCCGCCAGCAGCGCCGTCACGCCAAGCGAGGCAAAGAAACCGTCCCAGATACCCAGCAGATAGATGGCGATTAACGACGGTTCGGGCAACAGCGCATTGAGACACAGGCCGATAAACCCGACGCCGCAGGTTCCCCGTGCCAGCAGAATCAGGCGTTTACGCTCATAGCGGTCTGCCAGCACTCCGCCGACCATCAGCCCGATAAACATTGAGCAGCCGGTCAAGGTTACCGATAGCCCTACCTGCCAGGTGGAGTGGGTCATCATCTGGATCTGCACCGGGATCGCCACGCCCAGCAGGCCAAGCGACAGGATTGAGATAAAACGAGCAATAAACACGGCGCGAAACGCCGGGTGAGTTTTCAGCAGGCTGAGGTTCAGCAGCCGGGATTGTCGGTTCATGACAGCGCCTTGTGATTATTTCCATCTCCGCGTTATCCTTCAGGCTGCGTCGCTGTCGGCGGCAATTCCATAGCCCGCTCATACGGTTAGCTGTACTTCCAGGCAGAGGGGCGTTTGCCGCCGCGATGCATTCTGAATGATCTTGCGTATACCATTCTGGTGGGCGGCCATGCTAACATAACTGCATAGAATCGATAACGATAATTACTATCATTATCAAGCCAGGGATGTGAATTATGTCGTTTTCTACGACCACGGTGCGCGCCGTTGCCGTACCTGGTCTGTTGCTCGTCTTAGCCGTTGCGATTGCGCTCAGCCTGCTCGTCGGCGCCAAACCTCTTCCACTGAGCGTCGTCGTGGATGCCTTTTCCGGCACCTGTCAGAGCGCCGATTGCACCATCATACTTGATGCCCGACTACCGCGAACCCTCGCGGGGCTGCTGGCCGGCGCGGCGCTGGGTCTGGCAGGCTCGCTGATGCAGACCCTGACCCGCAACCCGCTAGCCGACCCGGGTATTCTCGGCGTCAACTCCGGCGCCAGTTTCGCCATCGTGCTCGGCGCGGCGCTGTTTGGCATCCATTCGCCGCAGGAGCAGCTGCTGATGGCCTTCTGCGGCGCCTTTGCCGCCTCGCTGCTGGTGGCCTTTACCGGCAGCCAGGGCGGCGGCCAGCTCAGCCCGGTGCGTCTGACGCTGGCGGGGGTGGCGCTGGCGGCGGTGCTCGAAGGGCTCTCTAACGGTATTGCGCTACTCAACCCCGATGTTTACGACCAGCTCCGCTTCTGGCAGGCCGGCTCTCTGGATGTGCGCACGCTGCAAACGCTGAAAATCGTCCTGCTGCCGGTGCTGATCGCGTCCGCGGTGACGCTGCTGTTAAGCCGGGCGCTGAACAGCCTGAGCCTCGGCAACGACACCGCCACCGCGCTCGGCAGCCGGGTTGCGCGCACGCAGTTTATCGGCCTGCTGGCGATTACCGTTCTTTGCGGCAGCGCCACGGCGGTCGTCGGCCCGATCGCCTTTATCGGCCTGATGATGCCGCATATGGCGCGCTGGCTGGTGGGCGCCGACCATCGCTGGTCGCTGCCGGTCACCCTGTTGGCTACCCCTGCCCTGCTGCTGTTTGCCGATGTGCTGGGCCGTCTGCTGGTTCCCGGCGAGCTGCGGGTCTCGGTGGTCAGCGCCTTTATCGGCGCGCCGGTGTTGATTTGGCTGGTCCGTCGCCAGCCGCGTGGAGGTGCAATGTGATCGCCCCTTCCCGCCGTCTGCTGCTCAGTTGCCTGATTCTGCTGGCCGCCAGCCTGCTGGTCTCCCTTTGCGGCCTCGGCAGCGGTCTGGTCCCGCTAAGCGTCGATCGGGTCATTTCCGCCCTGCTGGGCGATGCGCCGCGTAACATCACCATGGTGGTCACCGAATGGCGGCTACCGCGGGTGCTGATGGCCCTGCTGATCGGCGCGGGGCTTGGCGTTAGCGGAGCCATTTTTCAGTCGCTGATGCGCAACCCGCTGGGCAGCCCGGATGTCATGGGGTTCAACACCGGCGCCTGGAGCGGCGTGCTGGTGGCGATGGTGATCTTCGGCCACAACCTGACGGCGATCGCCCTCGCGGCCATGGCCGGCGGCGTGCTGACCGCGCTGGTGGTCTGGCTGCTGGCCTGGCGTAACGGCATCGAGACCTTTCGCCTGATTATCATCGGGATCGGCGTTCGCGCCATGCTGGTGGCCTTCAATACCTGGCTGCTGCTGCGCGCCTCGCTGGAAACCGCCCTCTCCGCCGGGCTGTGGAATGCCGGGTCGCTCAACGGCCTGACGTGGGGTAAAACCTGGCCCTCCGCGCCGCTGATTCTGCTGATGCTGGTCTGCGCGGCGCTGCTGGCGCGGCGCATGCGGCTGCTGGAAATGGGCGATGATACCGCCTGCGCGCTCGGCGTAAGGGTTGAGCGCTCCCGCCTGCTGCTGATGCTGGTGGGCGTGGTGCTGACCGCCGCCGCCACCGCGCTGGCCGGGCCGATTTCGTTTATTGCCCTGGTGGCGCCGCATATTGCCCGTCGTCTGAGCGGCACCGCGCGTTGGGGGCTGACCCAATCGGCGCTGTGCGGCGCGCTGCTGCTGGCGCTGGCTGACTACAGCGCCCAGCGTCTGTTTATGCCCTATCAGCTTCCGGTGGGTGTGGTCACCGTCAGCATCGGCGGTATTTATCTCATCGCGTTGTTAATTCAGGAGTCCCGCAAAAAATGACCGCAGTCTCTCCCCGTTTGCGCGGCGACCAGTTGACCCTGGCGTACGGCAAAAAGATCATCGCCGAATCGCTGAATGTAACCATCCCGGACGGCCATTTCACCGCGATTATCGGCCCCAACGGCTGTGGGAAATCAACCCTGCTGCGAACCCTGAGCCGCCTGATGACTCCGACCAGCGGTCACGTTTACCTCGATGGCGAACAGATCCAGCGCTATGCCAGTAAAGAGGTGGCAAAACGCATCGGCCTGCTGGCGCAAAACGCCACCACGCCGGGCGACATCACCGTTCAGGAGCTGGTCGCGCGCGGTCGTTACCCGCACCAGCCGCTGTTTACCCGCTGGCGTAAAGAGGACGACGAGGCGGTGAACAAAGCGATGAAAGCCACCGGTATTCGCGACCTGGCGCAGCAAAGCGTGGATACCCTTTCCGGCGGCCAGCGGCAGCGGGCATGGATTGCGATGGTGCTGGCCCAGGAAACCGCCATCATGCTGCTGGACGAGCCCACCACCTGGCTGGATATCAGCCATCAAATCGATCTGCTGGAGCTGCTGAGCGAACTGAATCGCGAGAAGGGCTACACGCTGGCGGCGGTGCTGCACGACCTCAACCAGGCCTGCCGCTACGCGACGCATTTGATTGCCCTGCGCGACGGCAAAATTGTCGCCGAGGGGGCGCCGAAAGAGATTGTGACCGCGGAGCTGATCGAGCAGATTTACGGCCTGCGCTGTACGATCATTGACGATCCGGTGGCGCATACGCCGCTGGTCGTGCCGCTGGGGCGTCGTTAAGCGCCTCTTTTCCCACCGGATCTTAAGCATGAAAAAACCCCGGTCGCGCTGCGCTTACCGGGGCTACGGGATGGTGCGGTCGGGTCGGATAGCCCGGATAAGGCGCCTGCGCCGCTATCCGGGAGCAAGATGAACTAACCCAGAATGTCCCGCATGACCGGGCCAATCGCTGCAAAGGCCTGCGGCGAGATGATCTCCACGTGAGCGCAGTCCTGGCTAAAGACCTCCAGTTCACCGACCCAGGGTCCCCACGCCACGTGCGGATCCATCCCCGGCTGGCGCGTTTTTTCCGCCACAAACAGCGTCGCTTTACCATCAAACTTCGCGCTGTGGGCGGTGGTCAGCAGACGCACCGCATCGGCATAGTTGCCCTCGATAACGCTGAACAGCTCGCCGGATGCCTGCCCCTGCTGGGCGGCGAGGAAGGCTTCGCGCTCGCGGTCAATCTCCGCCAGCACTTCCGGATCCAGACCGTTAGCCTCTTTCTCCGCCCAGTTCTGCGTCTCCGGCGGCCAGGTATCCAGCAGCCCGAGGAACGCCACCTCTTCGCCGCGCTGGCGTAAACGGGCGGCAATGCCCTGCGCCAGCGTCCCGCCGAGGGAATAGCCAAAGAGGTAATACGGCCCGTGCGGCTGCTGGGCCAGCAAGGTTTGCAGGTGCTGCTCGCACACCTCATCGAGATTAGCGGCGCGCATCATCGGCCCTTCCGGGCGCGGCGACTGAATGCCGGTAATCGACCAGCGCGGGTTGAGGTAGCGCGCCAGCACGCTGAACTGCCAGGCAAAACCCGATGCCGGATGGAAACAGAACAGCGTCGGGCCGTCGCTGTCACGCAGCGGCAGAATCGCATCAAAGCCCAGGCGCTGCGCCTGTTCATCGCTGAGATCGGATGCCAGCAGCGCGCTCAGTTTCCCGACCGTTGAGGCCACCATCACCTGCCCTGGCGTGACCTGACGATCCAGCTCGCGACCAAGCTGCGCCGCCAGGCGCATCGCCAGCAGCGAGTGACCGCCAAGGGCGAAGAAGTCGGCTTCGATGTCGTTCACTTCGCAGCCCAGCAGCCGGCTGAACGCCTGCGCGACCGTAGCTTCAATACCCGGCTCCGGCGGACGACCGCCGCGCGCGTTGTCCAAGGTCGGCAGCGGTAGCGCTTTACGATCCAGTTTGCCGTTGGCGCTCAGCGGCAGTTCCGCCAGCTGTATCAGCACCACCGGCACCATATGCGGCGGTAGCTGTTGCGCAAGCCGCGCTTTCAGCGCCGCGGTATCGAGCGGCAGCCCTGATTCTGCAACCAGGTACCCCACCAGCTGGCGGGCATCGCCGCCGGTCGCCGCCGCCTGATTAAAGACGCAGGCATGGGTCACCGCCTGGGCGACGTCCGGTAATGCCGACATCACCCGATCGATTTCCCCCAGCTCAATGCGCTGTCCGCGAATTTTCAGCTGATCGTCGCTGCGCCCAAGATACTCGACCGCGCCGTTATCCAGCCAGCGCGCCACGTCGCCGGTACGGTACATCCGTTCGCCTGCGGTATACGGGTCGGCAATGAAGCGCGAGGCGGTCAAATCCGGGCGTCCCAGATAGCCCTGCGCCAGCTGGATCCCGGTCAGGTAGAGATCCCCGGCCACCCCCGGCGGCACCGGACGCAGGGTGGCATCGAGTATACGCAGCCCGGTATTCCAGACCGGCCAGCCAATCGGCACGCTGCTGCCGGTGACCGCCGCCAGATCCGCCCCACAGGCCGGGTACCAGCTGACGTCCACCGCCGCTTCGGTCGGGCCATAGAGGTTATGCAACGGCGCGCCGGTCAGGGTCTCCCATTCGCGACACAGGCCGGTGGGTAACGCTTCGCCGCTACAGAAAACGCGTTTCAGCGTCCGGCAGCTCGCCACGTTGTCCGCATCCAGCGAGGCGACAAACGCCGCCAGCATTGAGGGGACAAAGTGGGTGGTGGTCACGCCGTAATGGGCGAAGAATCGCTGCATCGCCAGCGGATCGCGATGCGCTTCCGGCTCGGCCATCACCAGCCGTGCGCCGGCGATGAACGGCCACCAGAACTCCCAGACCGACACATCAAAGCTGCACGGCGTTTTTTGCGCCACCACATCCTCGGCGGTGAGCGGATAGTGGTTTTGCATCCACAGCAGACGGTTAACGATCGCCGTTTGCCCGACCATCACCCCTTTCGGACGGCCGGTGGAGCCTGAGGTAAAGATAATGTAGGCGGTGTGTTCCTCCCGGGAGAGCGCCAGCGGAGTGTCATCATCCGCCGCAAGCGGCTGCTGATAACACAAGGTTTCAAGACCCGGAATATCGCTAAAACGGGCCAGCTGATCTTCCGCGGTAATCAGCAGCGAAGGACGCGCGTCCTCCAGCATCATACGCAGGCGGTCGTCCGGATAGCCGGTATCCAGCGGCAGCCAGGCCGCGCCGGCCTCGACGATCCCGTGCAGCGCCAGGGTGAGGAACGCCGAACGCGGCAACGCCACCGCCACGCTATCGCCGGGCTTCACGCCGCGATCGCGCAGCAGCCGGGCCAGCGCCACAACCTGCTGGCGCATTTCCCGGTAGCTGAACTGCCAGGTCGCGTCCGCCAGCGCCGGGGCATCCGGCGTTTTCGCCGCCTGCTCCGCCACCAGCGCGCTCAGCGTCGTCACCGGCAGCGCGACGCCGGTATTGTTGACCTGCGCCAGTCGTTCCGTCTCGTGGTCTGACAGCAGATTGGCCTCGCCACAGCGCAGCGCCGGGTCGGCGGCAAACTGGGCCAGCAGCGCAGATAAACGCGCCACGTGCGTTCGCAGCGTCGCTTCGTCATAGCGCTCTTTATTCGCCAGCACTTCCAGCGACAGGCCGCCGGACTCATCCGGGAACAGCGCCAGTTCAAGGTCATTCACCGGACCGGTCGCCAGGGTGTGGGTCACCGCCTGCACGCCGTCGATATCGAGGACATAATCAAAGACTTTGACGTTTAATACCGGGCCAAACAGCGGCTCATCGCCGGCCGCCTTGCCGCTATCGCGGACGATCTGTTCGGCATCATAGCGCTGGTGGCGGCGCATTTTTTTCAGCTGCGCGGCCAGACGCAGCGCCAGCTCCGCCAGCGTCTCTTGCGCATCAATATTCACCGCCAGCGGCAGGACGTTAAGCACCGGTCCGCTGGCGGTCAGCGCCGCCGATCCCATCCGACGCATAAAGATAAAGCCTGCGGCGTAATCCATCCGGCTGCATAAGCGCCCGAGCCAAAGCGTGGTGAGCGCCAGCGCCAGGTCGGCACGCTGGCACTGCGGGGCGCCGGCGGCCAGACGGCTGAACAGACCGGCATCCAGCTCCAGCTTCAGACGCCAGATATCGGTGCTGGTCGCGCGCCCGGCCAGCGGCGCGGCAGAGAGCGACGCCGGCGACGGCAGCATTTTACGCTGCTCCATCCAGAACTGCTTATCGCGCTGCCAGGCATCGCTGCCGTAATAGTGCTGGTACTCCTCCACCACCTCGGCGAAGGGAGTAAAGGGAGAAGGCGGTGTCTCTTCGCCACGCTGCCAGGCGCGATAAATCGCGGCGATCTGGCGGGTAATCGCGGGGAAACTGAAGCCATCGACCAGTAAATGGTGATAACGCTGATACCAGTACCAGCAGTCATCGGCCACGCGCAGCAGCTGGTGACAGACCAGCGGATTCCCGCCATCGACGCGCAGATTTTGGCCGAGGTCGGCCTGCATTAACGCCAGCGCGGCGCCGTGCGGGTCGCTCGCTTCGCGCAGATCGCCATATTCAGGTTCGGCGAAGGCGCGGTGCTCATCGACCCACTGCCAGACTTCGCCGTTATCTTCGCAAAAACGCATGCTGAGGGTGTCGGCCTGCGCCAGCCCGGCGACAATCGCTCTGCCCAGCAGCGCCGGGTCCAGATTGCCGCGCAGTTCAACATAGTGGGCCACGCTCCAGGCGCCGGGCAGCGTAGAGAGACGCTCCGCCATCCAGATCCCTGCCTGTGCCGCCACCAGCGGTAAACGAGTGCTCATGATCGGCTCCTTGAGGTCGCATGGTGCGCGGGGGTGAGGGTTGACCAGTTCGCCGCCAGCCAGGTATTACACGCTTCTAAGGACTGCGGCGGGCATTCCACCGCCCAGCCTTGCGGCAATGCGCAGTGGTGCGGCCACAGGCTGTACTGCTGTTGTTCATTGCGCAAAATGTAAAACTGCCCTTGCGGATTATCGAAGGGGTTGCTGAATTGCATACCAAACTCCTGTCTTTACTCTACATCCTGCAAGCAATCCCGGCGGTGGCTGCCGCCTCGATGCATCCCGAATGATGTTGAGTCTGAAGCGCGCTCTGCTATTGCGCGCGGCTCAAAGGCTGCCACAGCTGGATTAACCCTGCTGTCAGCCCGCCGCGCCAGCAAAGCGCATCGTGCCCGCCGTCAACCTGACGCCAGAAAATCGTCTGCTGTGTCTGCTGTAGTTGTAATAAAAGCGCCCGATTGGCGCGAAAAATAAGCGGTTCACGCTCACCGGCTTCCAGCCAGATTCGCAACCCGCGCGGATGAATCTCCCCCTGGCTCAGGCGTTCAATCAGCAGGCCCGTCTGCGCGCCGCCGCGATGCGGCCACCAGTAGGAGCCTGACTGACTCAGGACGCAGCCAAACCGTTGCGGCCAGTACAAAGCGGCAAACATCGCCGCCAGGCCGCCAAAGCTCTGCCCGGCGACAACGGTACGATCGGCGCGATCGCTGAAGGGGGCGATGCGGCGCACCTGAGGCAGCAGCTCTTCCTGTAGCGCCAGCCAGAAATCACGATTGCAGGGCAGCTCCCGGCCGCGATGGACGTTATCAATGACATCGATCAGCAGATAGACCGCCTGCGGCAGTTTAGCGTCGTGCGTCAGTCCGGCCAGCGCAGGCCAGACCGGCATGCTTTCAGCCCAGAACTGGCCATCCAGCAACACCGCCAGCGGGCGCTCTTCAGGCGCGTCATCGCCGGTGGCGTAAACCCATACCCGCCGCGTATTGCCAAGGCGCGGGCTGTGCCATTCGATACAGACCGGCGGTTGATAAAGCGCATCGCGCCGCGACCAGCCCGGCTGTTCCGGCGCCTGCGGCAGTTCCAGCGCCGAGACCGCATGGCCGCGTCCCCCCTTCCAGCTTTGCGGGTTTAACGGGTCGGCAATGGCGCGCGGCAGCAGCTTGCGCCAGCCTTCGCGCAACAGGGTGCGATCCGGGCTGCCGCCGGCGAAAATCTCGGGGGCGAAATCGTCATCACGATCGGAGGGAATAAAGCAGTAGCTGCCGCGCCAGGTGGGTGATAGCGTGGTTTGCCAGTGCCAGACATCGGTGCCGGGCACCCGCTGTAGAGTTTGCGGTACGGCATTTTGGTGATGGTCGGTGACGCCGGTGATATAAATCCACACCCGTCGGGTCGCCGAGGTCGCCTCGCTGCCCGCCGGATCCCGCCACCAGAAGGTGACCCGACACGCATCGTCCAGCGCCTCAGACCGTGGGCCCGTTATCCCCTGCCACCAGTCATCACTTCCTGTCTTTAGCATTCCTTCATTAACCTTATGTTTATCGTGATATTTATCAATAAACGTAATCTTTTGTTGATAATATTATTGATAACTATTTTCATTTGCAATAGCGTATTAGCGCACTTTTGGAAGCGTCATATCTAATTAAACAGGTCAGCGCGCGCGTACGGATCCAGTGATGGCGTCGCCTTCGCACCCGACTGACAACATTTATGTGGCAACATTTATGCCGCCTCCTCTCCCGGTGGGAAGGGGTTAACGGGGACAGCGGCAACGAAGAGCAGGACTTACTAAAATGAATAACAGGATCAAATCCCTGGCGTTACTGGTCAATCTGGGAATTTATGGGGTCGCCTTCCCGCTGTGTGCGGAAGAGACCAGCACCGGCAAAAAAACGGCCCCCGAGGAAACGATGGTCGTCACCGCCGCCGAGCAAAACCTTCAGGCGCCGGGCGTATCAACAATCACCGCCGATGAAATTCGTAAACGTCCGCCGGCGCGCGATGTCTCCGAAATTATTCGCACCATGCCGGGGGTGAACCTGACCGGCAACTCCACCAGCGGCCAGCGCGGTAACAACCGCCAGATCGATATTCGCGGCATGGGTCCGGAAAACACCCTGATCCTGATTGATGGCAAACCGGTCACCAGCCGTAACTCCATCCGCCTCGGCTGGCGCGGCGAGCGCGATACCCGCGGCGATACCAGCTGGGTGCCGCCGGAACTTATCGAACGCATTGAAGTCATTCGCGGCCCGGCTGCGGCACGCTACGGCAACGGCGCCGCCGGCGGCGTGGTCAATATCATTACCAAAAAAGGTGACGGTGAATGGCACGGTTCCTGGGACTCTTATTTCAACGCCCCGGAGCATAAAGATGAAGGCGCCACCAAACGCACTAACTTCAGCCTCAACGGCCCGCTGGGCGGCGATTTCAGCTTCCGCCTGTTAGGTAACCTCGATAAAACCCAGGCCGATGCGTGGGATATCAACCAGGGCCACCAGTCAGAACGAGTCGGTAACTACGTCGATACGCTACCGGCTGGTCGTGAAGGGGTTGAAAACAAAAGCATCAACGGCGTCGTACGCTGGGACTTTGCACCAATGCAGTCACTGGAGTTTGAGGCGGGCTACAGCCGCCAGAATAACCTCTATGCAGGCGATACTCAGAACACCAATAACGACAATAAAACTAATGGGCTGGTAAAGAAAAACTACGGTAAAGAAACCAACCGCATCTACCGACAGAATTATGCGCTGACCTGGAATGGTGGCTGGGATAATGGAGTCACTACCAGCAACTGGGTGCAATACGAGCATACCCGGAACTCCCGTCTCGGCGAGGGGTTAGCGGGTGGTCTTGAGGGATTGTTCAACAGCAATAAGTTCACGGATATTAACCTTGCTGATGTCATGGTACACAGTGAAATCAGCATTCCACTCGCTCTGCTGGTCAACCAGAACCTGACACTGGGTACCGAATGGAATCAGCAGCGAATGAAGGACATGAGCTCCAACGGCCAGGAATTAACGGGCAGTAATACTGGGGGAGCTATTCCTGGCATTGACTCATCTAACCGTAGCCCTTACTCGCAGGCAGAGATATTCTCACTATTTGCGGAAGACAATATGGAGTTGACCGACTCCACCATGCTGACCCCGGCGCTGCGCTTTGACCATCACAGCATCGTCGGCAATAACTGGAGTCCATCGCTAAACCTGTCGCAGGGGCTGGGAGATGACTTCACCCTGAAAATGGGTATAGCGCGTGCCTATAAAGCGCCGAGCCTGTACCAGACCAACCCGAACTACATCCTGTACAGTAAAGGCCAGGGTTGCTATGCCAGTTCCGGTGGCTGCTATCTAATGGGTAATGATGACCTGAAGGCGGAAACCAGCATTAACAAAGAGGTTGGTCTTGAATTTAAACGCGACGGCTGGCAGGCCGGTGTAACCTGGTTCCGCAACGACTATAGAGACAAAATTGAAGCCGGTTATTCTGCTATTGGCAGCAATAGCAGCGGTACCGATATCTACCAGTGGGAAAATGTACCGAAAGCCGTGGTTGAAGGCCTGGAAGGGACGTTGAACATCCCGGTTAACGAAACGGTAAGCTGGACTAACAATATTACCTATATGCTGCAGAGTAAGAACAAAACAACCGGCGATCGCCTGTCGATTATCCCGGAATATACCCTCAACTCGACGCTGAGCTGGCAGGTATACCAGGATGTTTCCGTCCAGTCGACCTTCACCTGGTACGGCAAGCAGCAGCCGAAGAAGTACAACTATAAAGGGCAGCCGGCCACGGGTTCGGAGACTACCGAAGTCAGCCCGTACAGCATTGTCGGCCTGAGTGCGACCTGGGACGTCAACAAAAATGTCAGCCTGACCGGCGGAGTGGATAACGTCTTCGACAAGCGCCAGTGGCGCGCAGGGAACGCTCAGACCACGGGAGATATCAACAGTGCCAACTATATGGCAGGAGCCGGGGCGTACACCTATAATGAGCCGGGTCGGACCTGGTACATGAGCGTCAACACCCACTTCTGATTGCGTGGCTGAACCCGGCCGCCCTCTTCCTCCGGAGGGCGGCCGGGGACTTCTGAATGACAGGATAGATACCACAACATCTTTCGGCTGGAACCAACGAGCATCGCCCTTTCTCTGCCAACTGAAGTATGATGGCTGGATGCAGACTATATACGCCACTTTCTCCTTTGCCGGTCATCAGCTCCATCAGGTTGATTTCGACCCGGCGACCTTTCGGCCTCATGATCTCCTGTGGTTACCGCATTATGCGCAGCTCGCCAACAGCGGCCGGAAACGGCAGATGGAACACCTCGCCGGCCGTATCGCCGCCGTTCATGCCCTGCGTGAAGCGGGAGCAACAGGCGTTCCGGGTATCGGCGAACAGCGCCAACCGCTGTGGCCCGCCCCGTGGTCCGGCAGCATCAGCCACTGCGAGACTCGCGCACTGGCGGTGGTTTCCCCCGCGCCGGTAGGCATTGATATTGAAAGAGTATTAACGCCCGCGCTGGCCACAGAGCTGGAAAGCAGCATCGTCAGCGCAGCGGAAAGCGCGGTGCTGCAAGCCAGCGGGCTGTCCGCTGAGCTGGCGCTGACGCTGGCGTTCTCGGCGAAAGAGAGCGGGTTTAAGGCCCTACCCCTCTCTCAGCAGGCGGGATTGGGATTTATGCACTTTCAGATAACGGGCATAACCGACGATATCGTTACTTTACAGGTAGCAAAGCAGCGCCAGCGGCTACGGTGGTTAGCAGAGGGCGCACACGTTATCACCCTCTGCAGCGCATAAGATGCACGCAAGGAAAGAACCCGTACGGTAAACCCGCACGGGAAAATGAGCCAGAGTCAGCACAACGTCTGCGCCAGTGTGGCAATCGCCTGCGCATCAAAACCGTGGTACTGGCGCATCCAGCCCCGGTCCGCCGCCGCCGCGTATTCGCCATCTGGGATCCCCAGCCGTTTCAGAGGGATGCCGACCCCCGCTTCCGCCAGCACCTCGGCCACCAGACTTCCCAGACCGCCATTCACGTTATGCTCTTCAACCGTAATCACCGCCTTGCTGCCCTTCAGCGCGGCGAGTAATGCTGCGGTATCACAAGGACGAATCGAAGGCACGCCAATCACCTTAGCCTGAATGCCTGATTCAGCCAGTGTTTGCGCAGCATCGACAATTTCATGCACCGTCGAGCCGGTGGCGACCAGCGCCAGATCATGGCCTTCACGCAGCACGGTTACCGCGCCGGGCACAAAACGATAGCTTTCATCGTACAGTTCCGGGAGCGCTTTACCATCAAGGCGGATATAAACAGGTCCCTGATACTGAATGGCATAGTCGATGATCTGCCGACATTCGCGCGGTGACGACGGCGCGTAAATCTGAATATTGCCAAACCCGCGCATGATCGCCAGGTCGTCAATCGAATGGTGGGTACTCGCCAGCGGGCCATAGCTGGCTCCCGCATTCAGACCAAATAATTTCACGTTGGTGTTGTTGTAACAAACATCGACTTTAATCTGTTCATTGGCGCGGGAAATTAAGAATGGTGCGGCGTTACAGGTCACCGCCACCTTCCCCCCCAGCGCCAGACCGGCCGCCATCCCCACCATACTTTGCTCAGCGATACCGACATTAACCAGACGGTCAGGAAAGTGTTTAATAAAAGGGGATATTTTCGCCGTCGAGGTTGAATCGGCGACAACCGGCACCAGATCAACACCGTTTTCGACGGCCTCAATAAACGCTTGAACCATCACGTTCGCCAGGTGTTCTGCATTACTCATCTTTCAGTTCCTCCAGTGCCAGTTCAATCTCCTCACCTTTCGGTACCCGGTGGTGCCATTCCGGACGCCCCTGGATAAAGGAGATACCGGCGCCTTTCGTGGTATGTGCAATAATGACGTTAGGTTTTCCTTCCTGCCGTAGCCCTTCTAGGGTTGCCACCACCGAGGCCATATTATTTCCCTGACACTCGGTTACGTTCATACCGAAGGCCTTCCATTTATCGGCGAGCGGATCGGTATTCATAATTTCGCGCGTTGGCCCGGCCAGCTGAAGATTGTTCTTGTCGTTGATAATAATAAGGTTATCAAGGCCATAATGCGCCGCAGCCAGCGCGGCTTCCCAGTTGCTCCCCTCTGCCAGTTCACCATCCCCGGTGATTAAAAAAATGCGGCGGGGGCTGTTGCTCTTTTTCGCCGCCAGCGCCAGCCCCACCGCAACAGGCAAACCATGGCCCAGCGCCCCGGTATTCAGCTCAATGCCGGGCGTTTTCTGGCGAACCGGGTGGCCAGGAAGATGAGAATTGGCGTGTTGATAGGTGCTCAACCAGTCCACCGGGAAGAAACCCGCCTCAGCCAGTACGCAGTAATAGCACCCCACCGCATGGCCTTTGGACTGGATATAAATATCACGCTCATCATCGGCAATGCGTTCCGGGGAAACATTTAACACGCGGAAGTACAGCGCGGTGAGTAGCTCCACCTGCGACAGGTCGGCACCGGTATGACCGCCAGCCGGGCTGTTGGCATTCAATCGGACAATGTGGCGGCGTACAGCGCGGGCCTGACGCTCAAGTGCCTGGACATCGTAGTTGTAGGGATTCATTTAATACCTCTGAATTTAATTTCAACTTGGAATATTTATTCCGTAAGGAACTAAAAAAACCAGACATCCCCTGGCAGGGCATCGTATGACTTGCGCCGCTGCACCAAACTCAGGAACATTCTGCCTCCTCACCATCAGGCATACCGGCGCCTGGATAATTTTTCAGTTGATCTGAAATCACAATGAATATATATTCAATGATGATTCTTTATTCAATTATGCCGCGACGAGGCTGTTTTTGTCCATAGCTGTTTTAGAGGATTGATAAAAGTTAGAGTCTCATCACACTTAACTGTCTTTTTTTTTCGCGTATGATAAAAACCTCTAACATAATGGCTGCACGTTAATGATTTTCGGGGATATATATGGCTAAGCAGGATGAACAACGGCTATTAGTTAAGATTGCCACTCTTTACTACCTTGAAGGACGAAAGCAGTCCGACATCGCTCAACTTCTCTCGCTTTCTCAGTCATTTGTCTCCCGCGCCATCACCCGTTGTCAAAAAGAAGGGGTCGTTAAAATTAGCGTGGTTCAGCCATCAAATATTTTCCTGAATCTTGAAAAAGGGATTGAGGATCGCTACGGCATTAAACAGGCCATCGTGGTGGATACCGAAGAAGATGCGAGCGATCACACCATCAAACGCGCCATTGGCTCCGCTGCGGCGCACTATCTGGAAACGCGATTACGGCCAAAAGATCTGATTGGCGTCTCTTCATGGAGCTCGACCATTCGGGCCATGGTCGACGAAGTCCACGCGCAGAGCCTGAAAGCCAACGGCGTGATCCAGCTGCTGGGCGGCGTCGGGCCGAATGGCAATGTGCAGGCGACAATTCTGACCCAGACCCTCGCCCAGCGCTTAAACTGCGAAGCGTGGCTGCTGCCTTCGCAAAGCATCGAAGGCTCCATGGAAGAGAAAAACCGTCTTGTCGCCAGCCATGATGTCGCCGATGTGATAGCGCGCTTTGATGAAGTCGATATCGCCATCGTCGGGATTGGTATCCTCGAACCTTCACAGCTACTGAAAACGTCAGGCAACTACTATCACGAAGATATGCTTCAGGTGCTGGCGGAGCGCGGCGCAGTGGGCGACATCTGCCTGCACTATTACGATAAAAACGGTCAGGCCGTGTTACGCGATGATGAAGATCCTGTTATCGGCATGGCGCTGGAGAAAGTCAAAAAATGTCCCAATGTCGTCGCCCTGGCTGGCGGTAGCGATAAAGTCGCCGCCATCAAAGGCGCCCTCTCCGGCGGTTATATTGACGTGTTAATTACCGACTACCCGACCGCCAGACTGCTCGTCACGGGCTGATTCCGCGGCAAAACGTCTTTTCTGCTGCCTTTGCGCTATCCCGATAAACGCAGAGGCACGTCAAATAAACTCTTATATTTCAATCTTATAAACCGCTAAAAAACGGCACTCCTTCAACATAAGCCCTGCATTTGTCGATCCTGATAAGTGTGATTGCCAGCACAATTGATAACTTTTCCTCTAGCCCCACGGAAGGTTTCTGGCTAAGGTATTAAATAAATAATCACTACCGAATATATATTCAGTGATTAAAAAAGTGATAACAGAATGTCACATTATGGCCTGCTAAGCAGCAATGCGATAACGAGGAAGTTCGCCTTTCCCGCAATGCCAGGACGAAGAGTGACTCAGGAGACGATCTAATGCTGGCAACACAGAAAGAGTTCATCATTGCGCTCGATGAAGGCACCACCAATGCCAAAGCGGTGGTACTTGACGGCCATGGCAACGTTATTGTGAAGTTTTCTCAACCCTTAGCGATTCAGACCCCCTGCGATGGCTGGGTAGAACAATCAGGGGAGGCGTTGATCGCGGCCTCGCTCAACGTGATTGCGCAGGCCATCAGCCACGTGGGCGCAGAAAATATTGCGGCGTTAGCCATCAGTAATCAACGTGAAACGGCAATCGGCTGGTATCGGCAGAGCGGCAAACCCATTAATGCCGCCATCACCTGGCAGTGTACCCGTAGCGCCAGCTTCTGTGAGGCGCTGCGCCGCGACCACAAAGAGCAGCACATTAAGGCCATCACCGGGCTGCCGATCGCCCCGTTATTTTCCGCCTCCAAAATGCGCTGGCTACTGGAGTCGGTCCCAGAAGGTCGCTCTCTGGCTGAGTGCGGGGAGATTTGTCTCGGCACCATCGATAGCTGGATCCTGTGGAATCTGACGCAGGGCGCCGCTTTTAGCTGTGACTATTCCAATGCCGCCCGAACGCAGCTGCTCAATTTGCATACCGGGCAGTGGGATGATGAGATGCTGGGGTTGTTTCAGATCCCGCGCGCCGCGCTGCCGGAAATTAAACCCTCCAGCGGTTTATTCGGCTACACCCGGGGGCTGGCCGCCATTCCTGATGGTATCCCGGTGATGGCGATGGTTGGCGATTCACACGCTGCGCTGTTTGGTCACGCCTTAGGGGAGCAAGGCTGCGTCAAGGCCACTTACGGAACGGGTTCCTCCGTCATGGCGCCGGTGAAATCAGCACAGTGCGATATCGATGCCCTGGCCACCACCATCGCATGGCATGATGGTGAAAGCCTCACTTACGGGCTGGAAGGCAATATCCCGCATACCGGCGACGCCGTAGCGTGGATGGCTGACAGTACCGGGTTAAGCGAACTTTCCGCCAGCGAGCTGGCCCACGAGCTCAACACCCTACCGGCCTCCGTCGACTCGACGCTGGGCGTCTATTTTGTGCCCGCGCTAACCGGGCTCGGCGCCCCGTGGTGGGACGATAGCGCACGCGGCGTCATTTGCGGTTTAAGTCGTGGGGTGAAGCGCGCCCACCTGATTCGCGCGGCGCTGGAATCAATCGCGTACCAGATAGCCGATGTGGTGGTCGCGATGCGTCAGCATGAGGATTTCAGCTTATCGGCGCTGATGGTGGATGGCGGACCGACAAAAAATGACTGGCTGATGCAATATCAGGCAGACCTGCTGGGTTGTCCGGTGATGCGCAGCGATGTCCCCGAGCTTTCTGCTATCGGCGCCGCCCTGCTGGCCCGTAAGGCCATCTATCCGGGCACGCTGATTGATTTAAAAGCCTTTTTAACCCCACACAGCGAATTCCGCCCCGATATGGCACGCCATCTGCGTTTACACAAGAGATGGCAGGAGTGGCGCTATGCAGTGGACAGAACATTATGGAAACCGGCGCCGTCCGCCTGACGTCCCACCAGGGATCCCATTGCGCGACGAACCTGAGTCATTCACTAAAGGAGGATTCCGGCCCATAACACTGATTTTCAGGCCTTGCGTTGTTTCACCGTACCCGACAATAACAACAGAGAGAGAACATTGTCATGAAATTACGTTTAACGCTTTTAACTGCTGCGACCCTGACCGCTTTTTCTTTTACCGCACAGGCGGTGGAAAAAGGGACCATTATGATTATGGTTAACTCGCTGGATAACCCCTATTACGCTTCTGAAGCCAAAGGTGCCAGCGAAAAAGCTAAACAGTTGGGATATAAAACGACCATTTTGTCACATGGCGAAGATGTAAAAAAACAGAACGAACTTATTGATACTGCCATCGGTAAAAAAGTTCAGGGAATTATTCTCGATAATGCTGACTCTACCGCCAGCGTCGCCGCCATTGAAAAAGCGAAGAACGCGGGAATTCCGGTTATCTTAATCAACAGGGAAATCCCGGTCGATGACGTGGCCCTTGAACAAATTACGCATAATAACTTCCAGGCCGGTTCGGAAGTCGCCAACGTATTTGTCGAGAAAATGGCGGAAAAAGGAAAGTATGCGGAACTGACCTGCAACCTTGCCGATAATAACTGCGTAACCCGTTCTAAATCCTTCCATCAGGTTATCGATCAGTATCCGGATATGGTCAGCGTCGCCAAACAGGATGCGAAAGGTACCCTCATCGACGGCAAACGTATTATGGATAGCATTCTGCAGGCTCATCCTGATGTCAAAGGGGTGATTTGCGGTAACGGTCCTGTCGCTCTTGGCGTCATCGCCGCGCTGAAAGCGGCGAACCGCAGTGATGTGGTCGTGGTGGGCATCGACGGCAGCAATGATGAGCGTGATGCCGTCAAAGCCGGAACGCTACAGGCTACGGTGATGCTGCAGGCCCAGGCCATCGCCGCACAAGGGGTTAACGACCTCGATAACTACCTGCAAAAAGGGGTAAAACCGGCGAAACAGCGCGTGATGTTCCGCGGCATCCTGATCACCAAAGATAACGCAGATAAAGTTCAGGACTTCAATATCAAATCCTGAGTTCGGGTTGTTGCGCCCCTGCGGGGGCGCAGAGGAGAGTCTCATGTATAAAAAAACCTGGCTGGCAGTGGCCGTTCTGGCACTCGGAGGCTGTCGTATTGTCTCTCAGCAAGAGCTGGCCGATCTTAAATCCCCGCCCAATCCGCACATGGCGCATATCGACCAGACGTGGCAGGAGAAAATCGTCCCGCAGGTCGTGGCGCAGGCCCGTCCCGCAGAGGAATTAATGACCGCCCTGCATGCGGCCAAAGATATCGATAGCGCTTGCAAAACCCTGGGCTATCGCGCTCAGGAAGAAAACCCATGCATCTTCTTCGTCAAAGTTGAAGGGCAGATTAATAAAATCGATGCCACCTCGCGCAGTGGAAAAATGACGATACAGGATCCCGCCGGCAGCAACATCGTGGTGCAAATTGGCCCAACGCTGCGCGGAACGCAATTACGCGACGGCTATAACGGTGCCAGCTATCAGGACTTTAACGATCAGGTACTGTTTGGTGAATATAGTCGGGCCATTAACCAGCAGGCGGTAAAAATGATCCACGCCGCGCAAATTAAATCCGGCGAAACGGTTCAGGTCTATGGCGTATTCTCCGCCTGGGATATCCCGCAAACCTTCCCTGACATTACCCCCGCGAAAATCGTTCGCCTGGGAGGACAATAAGATGCTGGCGCAAGAAATCGTCGCTCCTCAACCAGTCGAAGCTGAAGTTATTATCGAAACCCGTGGCTTATCTCGCGTTTATCCCGGCGTGATCGCCTTAGATAATGTCGATTACCGGGTCTATCGAAATAAAGTTAACGTTCTGATCGGAGAAAATGGTGCGGGCAAATCCACCATGATGAAAATGCTTGCTGGTGTCGAGTCCCCCTCCTCCGGAGAAATTATTCTGGATGGTTCCCCTGTTTCATTAAATTCTACCCATCAGGCAGAAAAACAGGGCATCAGTATTATTTTCCAGGAGCTGAATTTATTCCCCAACATGAACGTCATGGATAATATATTCATGGCTAATGAGTTTTTCCAGAACGGGAAAATCAACGAAAAATACCAGTATGAGTTAGCCAAAGCGCTGCTGCAAAGGCTGGAGCTTGATGTCGATCCTTATACCCCGCTCGGGGAACTCGGTATTGGCCACCAGCAGCTGGTTGAAATTGCACGCGCGCTGTCCAAAGACACGCGCGTCCTGATCATGGATGAGCCCACCTCTGCGCTCAGCCAGTCGGAAGTCAAAGTACTGTTTAACGTCATTGAACAGCTTAAACGTCGCGGCGTCACCATCATTTATATCTCCCATCGCCTGGAAGAGCTGATGGAAATTGGCGACCACATTACCATTTTCCGCGATGGCCGTTTCATCAGCGAACGTACCGTCAGCGAAGCCAGCATTCCCTGGATCATTGAACAAATGGTCGGCGACAAGAAAAAGCATTTCGACTACCGACCCGCCCCGAAAGGCGACCCCGTTCTGGCGGTGGCAGGACTGACCGCGCTTCATCATAGCGGAGGCTACAAACTTAATGACGTGACCTTCACCCTGTGTAAAGGGGAGGTGATCGGCATTTACGGTCTGCTGGGCGCCGGGCGCACCGAGCTGTTCAAAGGGCTGGTCGGCCTGATGCCCTGCCAAAATGGCGACATCCACCTCAACGGTGAAAATATTGCTCAGGCGCACTTTCAGGCGAGACTGAAAAAAGGGCTGGCGCTGGTTCCGGAGGACCGACAGGGTGAAGGCGTCGTACAGATGATGTCGATTCAATCCAACATGACGCTCTCTGACTTTAGCCTGCAAGGTTTTCGTCGCGCCTGGAAATGGCTGAATCCGCATAAAGAGCAGGCCAGCGTTAAAGAGATGATTCGCCAGCTCGCCATCAAGGTCAGCGATCCCGAGCTTCCCATCACCTCATTAAGCGGCGGCAACCAGCAAAAAGTGGTGCTGGGCAAAGCGTTAATGACGCAACCACAGGTCGTTTTCCTGGATGAGCCGACCCGCGGCATCGACGTCGGGGCGAAAACGGATGTCTATCACCTCATCGGCAAAATGGCTCATCAAGGGCTGGCGGTGATGTTCTCCTCTTCGGAGCTGGATGAAGTGATGGCTCTGGCAGATCGTATTTTGGTGATGGCCGATGGCCGTATTACCGCCGATTTACCGCGTCATGCGGTTACCCGCGAAAAATTGATCGCGGCTTCAACACCTCAAGATTAATCAGGCTGGAACCCATCATGAACCAGAAATATATGATTTATATGTACCTGCTGAAGGCCAGAACGTTTATCGCTCTGCTGCTGGTTGTTGCGTTCTTCAGCGTGATGGTACCCAACTTCCTGACCACGTCTAACCTGCTGATCATGACCCAGCACGTGGCGATTACCGGCCTGCTGGCCATTGGGATGACGCTGGTTATTCTGACCGGGGGTATCGATCTTTCGGTGGGCGCCGTAGCCGGGATCTGCGGCATGGTTGCCGGAGCGTTATTAACGAATGGTCTGCCTCTGTGGAACGGCAGCGTCATCTTTTTCAACGTTCCGGAAGTCATCCTGTGCGTCGCCATTTTTGGCGTGATTGTCGGTTTTATTAATGGCGCCGTCATCACCCGCTTTGGCGTGGCTCCTTTTATCTGCACCCTCGGCATGATGTACGTCGCCCGAGGCTCCGCCCTGCTGTTTAACGATGGGAGCACCTACCCCAATCTCAACGGCATGGAAGCGCTGGGCAATACCGGTTTCGCCACGCTGGGCTCCGGTACCGTACTGGGGATTTACCTGCCGATCTGGCTGATGATCGCCTTCCTCGTGCTGGGTTACTGGCTGACGACGAAGACCCCGCTGGGCCGCTATATCTACGCCATCGGCGGCAATGAATCCGCCGCCCGTCTGGCCGGCGTGCCGATTGTTAAGGCCAAGATCTTTGTTTATGCCTTCTCCGGGCTTTGCGCCGCTTTCGTCGGGCTGATTGTCGCCTCGCAGCTGCAAACCGCCCACCCGATGACCGGCAACATGTTCGAAATGGATGCGATCGGCGCCACCGTTCTTGGCGGCACCGCGCTGGCCGGCGGCCGTGGCCGGGTAACCGGTTCGATTATCGGCGCCTTCGTGATCGTCTTCCTCGCCGACGGCATGGTGATGATGGGCGTCAGCGATTTCTGGCAGATGGTGATCAAAGGCGTGGTTATCGTCACCGCCGTCGTCGTCGACCAGTTCCAGCAAAAGCTGCAGAACAAGGTCATCCTGATGCGCCGCCACGAAGAGAAGCTGGCCGCCATTCCACCGAACGGCGCCACCTCCAGCTAACGGCCTGACGCATTCACTTATTCCGCCGGGCCCTGGCGCCCGGCTTATCGAAAGGGAAAAAAACATGCAACGAGATTTCCATAACAAAACGGTTGTTATTACCGGCGCCTGCCGCGGTATCGGTGCGGGCATTGCAGAACGCTTCGCCCGCGATGGCGCCAATCTGGTCATGGTGTCCAACGCCGAACGGGTTCATGAAACCGCCGAAACGCTACGCCAGCGCTATCAGGCCGATATTTTGTCGCTGCAGGTCGATGTCACCCATGAAGCGCAGGTTCAGTCCCTCTATGCACAAGCCGCGGCCCGCTTTGGCACTATCGACGTCTCGATTCAAAACGCCGGCGTGATCACCATCGATTATTTCGATCGCATGCCGAAAGCGGATTTCGAAAAAGTGCTGGCGGTTAACACCACCGGCGTCTGGCTGTGCTGCCGGGAGGCGGCCAAATACATGGTTAAACAAAACCACGGGAGTTTGATCAATACCTCCTCCGGTCAGGGACGTCAGGGGTTTATCTATACCCCACATTACGCCGCCAGCAAGATGGGCGTGATCGGCATTACGCAAAGCCTCGCCCACGAGCTGGCGCCATGGAATATCACCGTTAATGCCTTCTGCCCCGGCATTATTGAAAGCGAAATGTGGGACTACAACGACCGCGTGTGGGGCGAAATTCTCAGCACCGAGCAGAAGCGCTACGGCAAAGGTGAGCTGATGGCGGAATGGGTTGAAGGCATACCGCTGAAACGGGCCGGTAAACCGCAAGATGTCGCCGGGCTGGTGGCCTTTCTCGCCTCTGACGATGCGCGCTATCTCACCGGGCAAACCATTAACATCGACGGCGGCTTAATTATGTCGTAATGCCCGCCAGGGTATTGACCACAAGAGTAATCACTATGATCGCAAAAGATTTTGCTCAGCAGCTGTTTAATCTGCAGGACCGCGTCGCCTTCGTCACCGGCGCCGGCAGCGGCATCGGCCAGACGATCGCTTACGGCCTTGCCAGCGCGGGCGCCCGGGTGGTGTGCTTTGATCTGCGCGAAGACGGCGGTCTCGCACAGACCGTCAGCAATATCGAGGCTATCGGCGGACAAGTCTGCCTGTACACCGGCGATGTACGCCAGCTCAGCGAGCTTCGCGCCGCCGTCGCGCTGGCTAAAAGTCGCTTTGGCCGTCTCGATATCGCCGTCAATGCCGCCGGCATCGCCAACGCCAACCCGGCGCTTGAAATGGAAACGGCGCAGTGGCAACGGGTTATTGATATCAATCTCACCGGCGTCTGGAACTCCTGTAAAGCGCAAGCGGAACTGATGCTGGAATCCGGCGGCGGCTCGATTATCAATATCGCTTCGATGTCCGGCATTATCGTTAACCGCGGGCTCGAACAGGCGCATTACAACAGCGCGAAAGCCGGCGTGATTCATCTTTCCAAAAGCCTGGCGATGGAGTGGGTAAGTAAAGGGATTCGCGTCAACTCCATCAGCCCGGGTTACACCGCCACGCCGATGAACACTCGCCCGGAGATGGTGCATCAGACCCGCGAGTTTGAAAGCCAGACCCCCATGCAGCGGATGGCGAAAGTGGAAGAGATGGCCGGCCCCGCGCTGTTTCTCGCCAGCGATGCGGCCTCATTTTGTACCGGGGTGGATTTGGTGGTCGACGGCGGATTTGTCTGCTGGTAATCGGCACTATCCTGACGGACGTACAAAAATGCGGAGGATCCTCCTCCGCATTTTTACTCTTGCCCGCCGGCATCCGACATTTCCCGGCGTTTTACCCCGTCGATTTAACCGGACCACGCCGTTTGCCGAAAAGCGTCAGTCTGGCTACATTCCCGGGAAGGTCACGCTGTTCCCCGGCGCTTCGCGGTGCAGGTGGATAAAGTTCAGGTGGCGCTCGTACTGGTCGAGAATATCGGTAATCACCTGCTCTTTGCTGTAGTCCATCAGGTCATTGCCCTGGCTGCCCTCCAGCAGGAACGTCTCCAGGCGATAGTAGGTCGACTTGCCGCTGCGCGCCCGATAGGTAAAGCCCGGAATCGAATACTGCTGCGGCCAGATTTGATAGACAAAGTTCTGTTCATCGCCCATATGCACCAGCAGATCGAGATGACCGAGATTATCCCCCTCTTCCGGCGGCAGGCTTTTCAGCTCGACGTAGGCGCCGCGCAGCTTCAGCTCCTGGGCAACCTCTTCCATCGCCGGGAAGCAGACCGTCTCCATCATCTGGCGGGTATAGCGCGTCCCCGGGTAGTTCATCAGTCGCGACAGACGCTTCTTCCAGCTCAGGCGATCCTGCACGCCGAGCGGACGCGGCGCGGTATCGCGGTTGGCGCTCTCGCGGCGATAATCTTCCACCTTCAGCGATTTATAAAGCCCGGCCATCACGAAGAAGATCACGAAACTGAACGGCAGCCCCATGATCACCGTGGTGTTCTGCAGCGCCGAAATACCGTTAGTCATCAGCATCCCGATAGTCAGCAGGCCGATCGCCACCGACCAGAAGATGCGCAGCCAGTTCGGCGCATCGCTGTTGATATCCTTGAGCTTCGAAGTGAAGTTCCCCAGCACCAGCGCGCCGGAGTCGGCAGAGGTCACGTAAAACAGCAGGCCGGTAATGGTGGCGACCGAGGCGCTGAAGGTAAACGCCGGATACTGCGCCAGCAGATTATAGAAGCCGCGCTCCGGGTGGGCCATCGCCTCTGCGGCAAAGGCGGCGTTGCCATGGATAATTTCATACAGCGCGCTGTTGCCGAACACCGACAGCCACAGCAGAGTGAAGGTAAACGGAATAATCAGCGTCCCCAGCACAAACTGACGAATGGTCCGCCCGCGCGAGATCCGCGCGAGGAACAGGCCGACAAACGGCGACCAGGCCACCCACCACGCCCAGAAGAACAGCGTCCAGTTGTTCATCCACTCCACCGGGCGGTCGAAGGCGAAGCTATTGAGCGTCATGCCCATAAAGCGGTTCACGTAGTCGCCGACGTTCAGCACCAGCGCGTTAAGCAGGAACTCGGTATCGCCCATAAACAGGACGAACAGAATCAGCCCCAGCGCCAGCACCACGTTCAGCTCGGAAAGAATACGAATCCCTTTATCGACGCCGGAGGTCACCGAGATGGTGGCGATGATCACCGACAGTACGATCAGCCCCGCCTTCGCTGCCAGCGAGTCCGGAATATCAAACAGCACGTTCAGGCCGTAATTGAGCTGCACCACGCCGATACCGAGGGTGGTGGCGATGCCAAAAATGGTGCCGATCACCGCCGCGATATCAACGCTATGGCCGATGGGTCCGTTAATCTTTTTACCGAAGATCGGATACAGCGCGGAACGGATGGTGAGCGGTAAATTATAACGATAGCTAAAGTATCCCAGCGCCATTCCCATCAGGGCATACATCGACCAGCCGGTCAGGCCGTAGTGGAACAGCGTCCAGACCATCGACTGGCGCGCGGCCTCCATCGTCTGCCCCGCCCCTTCCGGCGGCTGCATATACTGAGTGACCGGCTCGGCGACCGAGAAGAACATCAGGTCGATGCCGATACCGGCGGCGAACAGCATCGCCGCCCAGCTCAGGACGCTAAACTCCGGTTTCGAGTGCTCAGGCCCGAGCTTCACCGAACCGAAGCGCGAGCAGGCGATGCACACCACAAACACGATATACAGCGTCGCTGCCAGCAAATAATACCAGCCAAAAGTCTTCGAAACCCAGTTCAGGGTACGGCCAATCCAGGCCGCGGAAAAATCGCTGAAGAAGATAGTCAT
>NZ_JBJDNH010000012.1:0-128254 GCF_044900465.1 Klebsiella sp. NPDC088457
GCCAAATACCCGACCCTGGCGCTGGTGGATTCCACCCAGGAGTTGCGTTTGTTGCCGAAAGATAGCCTGCCGAAACTGTGCGACGAACTACGGCGTTACCTGCTGGACAGCGTCAGCCGTTCCAGCGGGCATTTTGCCTCCGGCCTCGGCACGGTCGAACTGACCGTGGCGCTGCACTATGTCTATAATACCCCGTTTGACCGTTTAATCTGGGACGTCGGCCACCAGGCCTACCCGCATAAAATTCTGACCGGGCGCCGCGATAAAATCGGCACCATCCGGCAGAAAGGCGGGCTGCATCCGTTCCCGTGGCGCGGTGAAAGCGAATATGACGTCCTGAGCGTCGGCCACTCATCGACCTCCATTTCTGCAGGCATTGGGGTGGCGATTGCCGCGGCGAAAGAAGACAAGCAGCGTCGCGCGGTCTGCGTCATCGGCGATGGCGCCATTACCGCTGGCATGGCCTTTGAAGCCATGAACCACGCCGGCGATATTAAACCCGACCTGCTGGTGGTCCTCAACGACAACGAAATGTCGATTTCCGAGAACGTCGGCGCGCTGAATAATCATCTGGCGCAGCTGCTCTCCGGCAAGCTGTACTCGACCCTGCGCGAAGGCGGGAAGAAAGTCTTCTCCGGCGTACCGCCGATTAAAGAGCTGCTCAAACGCACCGAAGAACATCTCAAAGGGATGGTCGTTCCCGGTACCCTGTTTGAAGAGCTGGGCTTTAACTACATCGGCCCGGTAGACGGCCACGATGTGCTCGGTCTGGTTAACACGCTGAAAAATATGCGCGACCTGAAAGGGCCGCAGTTCCTGCATATTATGACCAAAAAAGGTCGCGGCTATGAGCCGGCGGAAAAGGACCCGATTACCTTCCACGCGGTGCCTAAATTCGATCACACCAGCGGCGTGCTGCCGAAAAGCAGCGGCGGCCTGCCCTCCTATTCGAAAATTTTCGGCGACTGGCTGTGCGGAACGGCGGCGCAGGACCGCAAGCTGATGGCGGTCACCCCGGCCATGCGCGAAGGTTCCGGCATGGTCGAGTTTTCCAGGAAATATCCCGACCAGTATTTCGATGTGGCAATTGCCGAGCAGCACGCGGTCACCTTCGCCGCCGGGCTGGCGATCGGTGACTATAAGCCGGTGGTGGCGATTTACTCCACCTTCCTGCAGCGCGCCTACGATCAGGTGATTCACGACGTTGCCATCCAGAAGCTGCCGGTCCTGTTCGCTATCGACCGCGCCGGTATCGTCGGCGCCGATGGGCAAACGCACCAGGGCGCCTTCGATCTCTCCTTCCTGCGCTGCATCCCGGAAATGGTGATCATGACGCCAAGCGACGAGAACGAGTGCCGCCAGATGCTGTATACCGGCTATCACTATAACGACGGTCCCAGCGCAGTCCGCTACCCACGCGGTACGGGTACCGGCGCCACGCTGGAACCGCTGGCTTCGCTGCCCATCGGCAAAGGCGTCGTTAAGCGCAGCGGCGAAAAAGTTGCGATCCTCAACTTCGGCACCCTGCTGCCGGAAGCCGCCCAGGTGGCGGAAAAACTCAACGCCACCCTGGTCGATATGCGTTTCGTGAAGCCGCTGGACCATGCTCTGATTTTGCAGCTGGCCAGCGAACACGACGTGCTGGTGACCCTGGAAGAGAATGCCATTATGGGCGGCGCGGGCAGCGGAGTGAACGAGCTACTGATGGCGCACCGCCGCGCGGTTCCGGTGCTGAATATCGGCCTGCCGGACTTCTTTATCCCGCAGGGGACTCAGGAAGAAGTGCGTGCCGATCTCGGACTTGATGCCGCCGGCATCGAAGCCAAAATCACGGCCTGGCTCGCATAACCCTCGCAACGGCTCCTGCTATGCTTAAAAGAAACCTTTTTTAGCGCATAGCAGGAGCATATCAATGCAATACATCACGCCAGAATCAACCAACCTACGGGTTTCCCGATTGTGTCTCGGCTGCATGACCTTTGGTGAGCCGGATCGGGGTAAACACGCCTGGACCTTGCCTGAAGAGAGTAGCCGCCCGTTGATTCAGCGCGCGCTGGAAGGCGGCATCAACTTCTTCGATACGGCCAACAGCTACTCAGACGGCAGTAGCGAAGAGATCGTCGGCCGCGCGCTGCGCGACTTCGCCCGTCGCGATGAGGTTGTGGTGGCCACCAAAGTTTATCACCCGGTCGGCGATCTGCCGGAAGGCCTCTCCCGCGGGCAAATTCTGCGTTCTATCGACGACAGCCTGCGACGTTTAGGCATGGAATATGTCGACCTGCTGCAAATCCACCGCTGGGATTACACCACGCCGATCGAAGAGACGCTGGCAGCGCTGGATGAGGTGGTAAAAGCGGGTAAAGCGCGCTATATCGGCGCCTCATCGATGCATGCCCGGCAGTTTGCCCAGGCCCTCGAGCTGCAGCAGCGTAACGGCTGGGCGCGCTTTGTAACCATGCAGGATCATTACAACCTGATCTATCGCGAGGAAGAAAACGAGATGCTGCCGCTGTGCCGGCGCGCCGGCGTGTCGGTGATCCCGTGGAGTCCGCTGGCGCGGGGCCGCTTAACCCGCCCGTGGGGCGAAACCACCGCACGTCTGGTGTCCGATGAGTTTGGCAAAACGCTCTACAGCGCCACCGATGAAAACGATGCGCAGATTGCGCAGAATCTTGCCGACGTAGCGGAAGAACTGGGAGCCAACCGCGCGCAGGTGGCGCTGGCCTGGCTGCTGAGCAAACCCGGCGTCGCCGCGCCGATCGTCGGGGCATCCCGCCAGGAGCAACTCGACGAACTGCTGGGGGCGGTGGATTTAACGCTAACCCCCGAGCAGGTGGCGAAGATGGAAGCGCCGTACCAGCCGCACCCGATTGTCGGCTTTAAATGATATTGCCGCCCCGGGCGACCCGCCCGGGGAACGACACTCCGGTTGCGTAACGCCGCCGGAGTACCGGCATCAGAAAAGACCGATCGGCCAGTGGTGGCCAATCACGTACAGCACCCCTGCGGAAATCACCCCGGCGACGATATCGTCGACCATAATTCCCATCCCACCGTGAATATTGCGGTCAAACCAGCGAATCGGCCACGGTTTCCACATATCGAAAATACGGAAGATCGCGAACCCGGCGGCCACCCATTGCCAGTCGAGGGTCGGCAGCGCCATCAGGGTTATCCACATACCGACAAATTCATCCCAGACGATGCTGCCGTGATCGTGGGTGCCCATATCCTTCGCCGTGCGATGGCAGATATAGACCCCGATACAGATGCTCATCATCACCACCAGCGAATAGAGCTGCCAGGGGAGAAAGGTCATCAGATACCAGAACGGAATCGCCGCCAGCGAGCCCATCGTACCGGGCACGACGGGACTTAAACCGCTGCCAAAACCGGTCGCCAGCAAATGCCAGGGATTAAGCATATTGAGCCGGCTTTTTGCCACATCTTTACTACGCACCAAAATGATCGTACCCCTTTAAATCCAGCTGAACCGGCTTGCCGGCCTGCAGCAGCTGCAAACCGTCCGCTTCAGCTCCCACCTGCCCAATGCAGGTAAAGCGCGCGCCGAGCTGGCCGATTGCCACATCGAGCGCGCCGCGGTTCAGCTCCGGGACGGTAAAGCACAGTTCATAGTCTTCGCCGCCCGCCAGCGCCCAGCGCAGCGCCTGCTCCGGCGCAACCTGGCGCAGCAGCGCATCGGATAGCGGCAGCGCGTCGAGATCGATCCGCGCGCCGCAGCCGCTGGCCTTCAGGATATGGCCGAGATCGGCAATCAGGCCGTCGGAAAGATCGATAGCCGAGCTGGCCAGATCGCGCAGCGCCTGACCTTGCAGTACCCGCGGCAGCGGGCGTAAATGGCGCGCCAGCAGATAATCGGCGTCGGCCGCCGATTCCACCACCAGCCGATCCTGCAAAATAGCCAGCCCCGCGGCGCTATCGCCGGGGGTGCCGGTAACATAAATCCAGTCGCCGGGTTTCGCCCCGGAGCGCTTCAGGGCGCGTCCCGGCGGCACAAAACCGTGAATACCCAGGGTCATTGACAGAGGACCGCGGGTCGTATCACCGCCGATCAGCTGCATATCGTAATAATTAAGCTGCATGAACAGGCTGTCGCTGAACGACTCCAGCCACGCTTCGTCCGCCTCCGGTAGCGTCAGCGCCAGCGTCAGCCACGCCGGTTCAGCGCCCATCGCAGCGAGATCGCTCAGATTGACCGCCAGCGCCTTATAGGCGAGGTCTGCAGGATCGATATCAGGTAAGAAATGGTTGCCCGCCACCAGGGTGTCGGTGCTGATTGCCAGCGTTTTTTTATCGGGAATATTCAGGAGAGCGCAGTCATCGCCGATGCCGGTTTCTACATCGAGACGCCTGCTTTTTACGCGATCAAAATAACGGGCAATCAGGGAGAATTCGCCGCATGCCATACGTTATGCCTCAGCAAAAGAAAAGAATAAGGCCGGACCCTGCGTGGATGACATCCCGCGAGACCCGGCCTGGAGTTTACTTTTTGTTGGGACGAATTGCCGGGGCTGCTTTGTCCAGCACGCCGTTAACAAACTTATGGCTATCTTCGGCGCCGAAGGTTTTCGCCAGTTCGATAGCTTCGTTGATCGCCACTTTGTACGGGACATCGTCACGCTTTGACAGCTCGAACAGGGCGATACGCAGTACCGCTTTTTCCACCTGGCCCAGCTCTTCCAGCAGACGGGACAGGTACGGCTTCATCAGGCCGTCGAGGTATGCGCTGTTAGTCGCCACTCCGGACAGCAGTTCGCGGAAATACAGAACGTCGACATCTTTAACATCTTGTTCCGCCAGGAACTGGTATTCAACATCGGCGATGTCGTTCTGGGACAACTGCCAGGAGTAAAGCGCCTGGACAGCACACTCACGGGCGCGGCGACGAGCAGCAGGTTTCACGGAATTCCCCTTACAAAAAAAATCAGGCCTTGATGGCTTTCAATACGTTAATCATTTCCAGCGCGGTCAGCGCAGCTTCTGCGCCTTTATTACCGGCTTTGGTGCCAGCGCGTTCGATGGCTTGTTCAATGCTTTCTGTGGTCAGAACACCAAAGGCTACCGGGATTTCGCTGTCCTGCGCGACATGAGCGAGGCCATTGCTTGCTCCGCCAGCCACATATTCAAAGTGCGCGGTACCACCACGAATCACCGTACCCAGCGCAATAACCGCGTCATATTTACCGGTTTTTGCCAGTACGCCAGCCGCCAGCGGCAGCTCATACGCGCCTGGAACCCACACAACGGTAATATTTTCATCTTTTACCTGACCGATGCGCTTCAGTGCGTCAAGCGCCCCTTCCAGCAGGCTGTCATTGATAAAGTTGTTGAAACGCGCAATGGTGATGGCGACGCGAGCGTCCGGGGTAGCAACGTTAGCTTCAATAATGTTCATACTCTTCCTTCGGGTTCATATGGCCCCGCAGGGGGGCGGATTTTATCATAATAATTTGTGCGCTGCTTCCCTTTCGACCAGGGAGATCATGCGCCCACTAAATGCAGGCAAACATCCGGGCCTACATGACGTATCTCATTGAATTTGAAATGGGGAGCTGCGGCCA
The DNA here is from genome assembly GCF_044900465.1 of Klebsiella sp. NPDC088457. Classification (NCBI taxonomy): domain Bacteria; kingdom Pseudomonadati; phylum Pseudomonadota; class Gammaproteobacteria; order Enterobacterales; family Enterobacteriaceae; genus Klebsiella; species Klebsiella sp. NPDC088457. Next base: position 5,583 of record NZ_JBJDNH010000012.1, read on the forward strand.
GTTTCTCAAGGCCCGGCAGCTCGCATAGCCCGCGCGCGTCACTGCCTAATAGTTTAGGCGCAATATAGACGATAAGCTCGTCCACCAGCCCCGCCTGCAAAAGCGCGCCGGCCAGCGTCGGCCCCGCCTCCACCCAGATGCTGTTCACCTGCTGTTTGCCAAGCTGCATCATCAATAACACCAGATCAAGGTGGCCGTTATGTTCCGGGATCTGCAGGGTGCGCACGTTTTCCGGCCATTGCCGATCGTCAGCCTGGGTACGGGCAAAAAGAGTCTCTCCCGCCTGCTGCACAATGCGGTGCTGCGGCGTGACGCGGTTGTGGCTGTCGATGACGATCCGCAGCGGCTGACGCAGGTTTTCCCGCGGGTACAGCGCCTGGGTATCGGGGTCCAGTTCTTCCCAGCGCACGGTCAGTGCCGGGTCGTCCGCCAGAACGGTGGCGCTGCTGGTCAAAATAGCATGGCTCCGGGCGCGCAGACGCTGTACGTCGCGCCGCGCCTGCGCCGAGGTGATCCACTGGCTTTCGCCGCTGGCCATCGCCGTGCGCCCATCCAGCGAAGCGCCCATTTTGAGCTGAACATAAGGGAATCCGGTGCGCATCCGCTTGAGAAAGCCTTTATTCAGCGCTTCAGCTTCGCCCATCATCAGGCCATGGCTGACCGCAATTCCTTCCTGCTGCAGACGATACAGACCGCGCCCCGCCACCTGCGGGTTAGGATCCTGCATCGCGGCAACGACGCGGGTGACGCCCGCGGCAATCAGCGCTTCGCAGCAGGGCGGCGTACGGCCATGATGGCTGCAGGGCTCCAGCGTTACGTAGGCGGTCGCCCCTTTGGCCTTGTCGCCGGCCATGCGCAGCGCATGCACTTCCGCATGCGGCTCACCGGCGCGATAGTGAAAACCTTCCCCGACGATGTCACCGTCTTTCACGATCACACAGCCGACATTCGGGTTCGGATGGGTCGTAAAACGCCCGCGCTGCGCCAGCTTGAGCGCTCGCGCCATGTACATTTCGTCATGCATGGCTTAATCCTGTAAGCGGGCGATTTCTTCGCCGAATTCTTTAATATCTTCAAAACTGCGGTAGACCGAAGCAAAGCGAATATAGGCCACTTTATCGAGCTTCTTCAGCTGTTCCATCACCAGGTTGCCGATCATTTTGCTGGGCACTTCGCGTTCGCCGGTGCCGCGCAAATGCGTCTTGATATGGTTGAGCGCCATTTCAACATCGTCAGCGCTGACCGGACGTTTCTCCAGGGCTTTCAGCATCCCGCTACGCAGCTTATCTTCATTGAAGGGTTCCCGCACATCGTTGCTCTTGATCACCCGAGGCATTACCAGCTCTGCCACCTCAAAGGTGGTGAAACGTTCATTACAGACCAGGCACTGCCGACGACGACGCACAGAAGAGCCCTCACCCACCAGACGAGAGTCGATCACTTTGGTATCTACGGCGAAACAGAAAGGGCAATGCATAGCGCGTCCTGACAGGAAGTTAAACTGACGGGTAGTTTACCGCGAAGTGACCCGACAACAAAGAAAGAGCTTTTGAGACAAAGGATCTATGCCTGGTTAATCTGAACTGGCTACCATTAATTATTCTCTGTTAACGGAATCCCCTACCATGACAAGACGTTATTTTAAGCTGGCCATTGTGGCGAGTCTCTTTACCCTCAGCGCCTGCGCCCAGCAAAGTGCAGTTCGCCAGATGGACCAAAGCGTGAGTACGTTGAGCAAAGAGATGACGCAGCTTAATCAGCAAACGGTGAAGATTACCCAGCAAAACGCCCTGAACGCAAAGTCCAGCAGCGGCGTCTATCTCCTGCCCGGCGCCAGAACCCCGGCGCGCCTGCAAAGCCAAATCGGGACATTGCGGATGTCGCTACGTGATATCACTCCTGACGCGGGCGGCACTCGCCTGACGTTACGTATTCAGGGTGAATCGAACGATCCGCTACCGGCGTTTAGCGCCACCGTCGCCTCCGGTGAGCTCAGCGGCACGACGGAAAACTATCAGGAAGTGAACGTTCAGGATCAGCTGATCAGCGCGCCCGCCAGCACTCTGGCCCCCAGCGATGTGGACATCCCGCTGCGCCTGAACGGCGTCACGCCGGATCGGCTCGGCTTCGTGCGCATTCACGATATCCAGCCCGCCAACCCGCAGTAAAGCGCTGTCGCCGGGTGTCGCTGACATCCGGCCCTCCCCCGCGAAAATTCATTCACAATTTTTCCGTTCGGTTCAGTAAAAATTGGCCGCACTGATGAATTTCAGTGGCATTTTGTCAAGAAATGCATAGAATCGTGAACGCAATCGATTACGTATGTTTCTGTTCTGTGAAACAACACGTATTTTTGTGAGCAATGATTTCTATAATAGACCCCCACAGAAATACGAAATATTTAGCAACGCTTCGGCAACGTTTCTCACGCCTTTTGGCTTAATTTAAACAGTGGCATCATTATGAAAAAAACATTACTGGCAGCAGGCGCCGTTCTGGCGCTGTCCACATCGTTCACTGCTGGCGCGGCAGAAAACGACAAACCGCAGTACCTGTCTGACTGGTGGCACCAGAGTGTAAACGTGGTGGGTAGCTACCACACGCGTTTTGGGCCGCAGATCCGTAACGATACCTACCTGGAATACGAAGCGTTCGCCAAGAAAGATTGGTTCGATTTTTATGGTTACATGGATGCGCCGGTATTCTTTGGCGGTAACACCGACGCGAAAGGTATCTGGAACCACGGTTCGCCACTGTTTATGGAAATTGAACCTCGCTTCTCCATCGACAAACTGACCAATACCGATCTGAGCTTTGGTCCGTTCAAAGAGTGGTATTTCGCCAACAACTATATCTACGATATGGGTCGTAACGCCTCCGGTCGCCAGAGCACCTGGTACATGGGTCTGGGTACCGACATCGATACCGGCCTGCCGATGAGCCTGTCCCTGAACGTGTATGCGAAATACCAGTGGCAGAACTATGGCGCGTCCAACGAAAACGAGTGGGATGGCTATCGCTTCAAAGTGAAATACTTTGTTCCGCTGACCGACCTGTGGGGCGGCTCGCTGAGCTATATCGGCTTCACCAACTTTGACTGGGGTTCCGATCTGGGCGATGACAACTTCTACGACCTGAACGGTAAGCACGCGCGTAGCAGCAACTCCATCGCTTCCAGCCACATCCTGGCGCTGAACTATGATCACTGGCACTACTCTGTCGTAGCACGTTACTTCCACAACGGCGGCCAATGGGCAGACGACGCTAAGCTGAACTTCGGCGACGGCGACTTCAACGTCCGTTCTACCGGCTGGGGTGGTTACTTTGTTGTCGGCTACAACTTCTAATCCTGCCTGACGATAAAATCCGGCGGCGCCGCGCCGCCGGAAAAAAGCCGCTCCCGGCAATAAGACTGCCCCGCCAGACCAGGCTTAACACTTCACCTTACGTAAAAAATCGCTCAATGAACGGTCGGCACCTTCGCGAAAACGCCGCTCCGTGGCAACGATCCGCAGACAGCGGTCGAGGCGAAAACAGCGATAGTCGTTGCGCAGTTCGCACCAGGCCACCAGCATCCAGCGTTCGCCCCAGAAGAACAGACCCAGCGGCATCACCTCCCGCTGCGACCGCTGCCCGGCCTCGTCACGGTAATTCAGTGCCAGCACCCGCTGCGCAGAAATCGCCTGGTGGATGAGATCAAAATCACTTCTGGAATAGGGCTGATTGCCGAGATCCGGGGCAAAAATCCGCGTCTGCTCCGCCTTGCGACGGCTCTCTTCCGGCAAAATTGCCAGCACCTTTTCCTGCGCCGACTCCAGCTCTCGCGACAGCGAATCGCCGCCCCAGGTTTTAAGCACACGGATAGCCACCATCAGCGCTTCCGATTCACGATGGGTCAGCATCAGCGGCGGGAGATCAAAGCCCGACATCAGCCGGTAGCCGCTGCCGGCCTCCCCTTCGACCGGAACGCCGGAAAGCGATAAATCGCGAATATCACGGTAGATCGTGCGCTCCGACACGGCGAGCCGCTCCGCCAGCAGCGCGGCCGTCGTCAGCCGCCTGCCGCGCAGAATCTGTACTATCTGAAATAAACGATCGGCGCGTCGGGTCATGTTCCTTTCACATCGTTCTGCGGGTTAAGCCGGCTGGTGCAGCCCGACGCGGTTACCTTCGCTGTCGGTAAACAGGGCGATGGTCCCGATATCGTGCGGTAGCACTTCCGGGCCAAAAACCTTGCTGCCGCCGGCTTGCTCCAGGCGCGTTAAGGTTGAGGCAATATCGGCGGTATGCAGATACACCACCACGCCGGTACTGGCAGGGGTGAACATTTCACCTTTCACCAGCGCACCGCCGGTTGCCGGATGGGTATACGGAAACACCGCATTCTCAATGCCAGAGATGGTTTCCTGACGGAATTCAATAGCCAGTAACTGCGAGTAAAACTTCATCGCGCGATCCATATCGACGACCGGAATTTCAAACCAGTTAATCACATTATTCATACATCCTCCTGTCCGTTGTGTAAGTTCACAAGGAGTGTATGACAGGGCTCCTGACAGCATACTGTCAGGAGTGTTTTACGCGCCCTCTGCTGCCTGCACCAGCGCGCGCGACGGCTCCAGCAGCCACGGGCGGAAATAGCCCACGGTGTTGGAAAACGGCAGCACCTCCTCGGGCAGGGCAATGCCCAGCTGCTGGCGAATATAGGCGCGCCGGGCGAGGATCCGCTGCCAGAGCCGCGGGTAAGCCTGCGCCAGCTCATCGCGCAGCGCCGCATCCGCTAACGCCACCGTATCTTCGCAACTTGCCCCGCCATAGCCGGCCCGGGACGGGATAATGTCGATCTGCAAAAGCATACCGCTGCGCAGGCAGGCGCTGGAGTCCGGTCCGATGGGTGAACACAGCCACTCTTCGTCAGCCACCAGATGCCCGGGGTTCAGGTGCCAGCGATACTCCGCTTTCGGCAAAACCCGCTCGATCAGCGCATACATCTCGCCGCCGCGCATCCCGATACGCAGATTTTCCAGCCAGCTGACCACCGCCCGAAAATAGGGCTTCGCCACGACTTCCAGATAATCCGCGACCTCCGGCGCCAGCTCCGTTTCATCGTGGACCACATATGCCGCACGGCTGCTTAAGCCGCCTTTATAAGCAGTAGTCAGCGAGAACTTATCGCCACGCGTGATGGTTTTATCACCGGGGTAGAGGTTGGCATGAGCAAAGCGCTCCCCCGTGGCGGCAATCATCACCACGCTGTTGGGCTGGCCTTCCGCAGCCAGCAGCGCGCCGATCTGCTTTTCCGTTTTCCCCGGCGCGATGGCGTTGAGTGCGGTCAGGATCGCCGTTGATGCCAGGTTGGCGCCGTATTCGTAATGGGCCAGCTCATTGGCGGAGTTAACCGTTCTCACCCCGCCGTCCGGCGCAATAAATATCCCGGTGGCGTTGCGCAGTACCGCCTGCGGTCCGGCGGCCTGGCGAATGGCATCAACGATAAAAGCCGGCAGGTCAAACATCTGCGCCCGGTCGTCAGCGTGGCCGGTAAACAGCTTCCACCCTGCCAGCCCCAGTTTTTTCCCGGCGCTAACGCCGGCGTCCTGCAACAGCTGCGACAGAGGCTGGTCATTGGTCATCGGTTGATTCGGCAACGAGAACCACGGCGCATGGATCACCCGGTTTTCCAGCCGGGCGCAGGCCGCCAGCTTGAGGTTTTCATTGCCCAGCACCAGCACCTTCTCCCCCGCGCCGTGCAGCACCAGCAGCGCCTCTTCAAAACGAGGAATAAATCCGGTGAGATACTCAAAGTTGCCGCCATGCTCTTTATCGGCGTAGACAATCAGCGTGTCAAACCCGTGCTGGCGCATGTGCGCAAGCACTTTGGCTTTGCGCTGACGTAGGGTTTCATCGCTGAGGGTGACGGAAGGCATGTCGTGCCAGACGTCAGGTTGGGCTACTGGGGAAAGGGTGATGACGGCCATCGGCAGATCTCCATGTCATTAAACGCTGTGCAGGGAGAGTAACCAAATTTGCGGGGAACGGTAATAAAAAAATCCCGGCCTTGCGACCGGGATGACATTAACAGAACGTACCTGACTTACGGCAGAATTGACGGCTGATCCGCCCCTTCTTTCTCAACTTTCTGCTGCAGCATATGCTCGCGCTTCATGCCCAGCTTCAGCGCCAGCGCGGACGCTACGTAGATAGAAGAGGCCGTACCGATAGAGACGCCGATCAGCATGGTCAGCGAGAAGCCTTCCAGCACCGGGCCGCCAAAGAGATACAGCATCAGGATCACCACCAACGTGGTACCGGAGGTAATCAAGGTACGATGCAGCGTCTGGGTCAACGACACGTTGAAGATCTCATACGGCGTACCGCGGCGGATCTTACGGAAGTTTTCACGGATACGGTCAGAGACCACGATGCTGTCGTTCAGCGAGTAGCCGATCACCGACATCAGCGAGGCCACGATGGTCAGGTCAATTTCGATATGGAACAGCGACAGGATGCCCATAGTAATGACCACATCGTGCGCGAGGGCGATAACCACCCCGGCGGCCAGACGCCATTCAAAACGGAAACCGACGTACACCAGGATACAGATCAACGCCGCCAGCAGCGCCATCGCGCCGCTTTGCGCCAGGTCTGCCCCGACGCTTGGCCCCACGAACTCGATACGTTTCACCGTCGCGTTCTGGCTGGTCGATTCGTTAATCACGCTAATGACCTTACTGCCCAGCTCCTGGCTGCCGTTGGCATCGTGTACCGGCGGCATACGCACCATGATATCGCGGCTGCTGCCGAAGTTCTGCAGCTGCGGCTCTTCAAAGCCCGCCTTCTGCAGCGCGTCGCGCATCTGGTCCATGTCCGCGGGTTTTTCGAGGGTAATTTCAATCACCGTCCCGCCGGTGAAGTCCAGACCCCAGTTAAACCCACGCACGCCCATCACAATAATGGCGGCAATCAGCAGAAAACCGGAGATGCCGAAAGCCCAGTAGTCCCAGCGCATAAAGTCATAGACTTTACGGCCGTGGTTCAATTGTTCAACAGTATATTCCTGTGCCACAACGCACTCCTCAGATAGACAGCTTTTTAACGCGCTTGCCGCCGTACAGCAGGTTCACGATGGCACGGGTGCCGACGATAGCGGTAAACATCGAGGTTGCCACACCGATACCGGTAGTAATAGCAAACCCTTTAATGGCACCGGTACCGACCGCGTACAGGATGATAACTTTGATCAACGTCGTGATGTTAGCATCGAAGATCGAGCTGAATGCGCCCTTGTAACCTTCATCAATCGCCTGCTGAACGGAACGCCCGTTGCTCAACTCTTCTTTAATACGCTCGTTGATCAGTACGTTAGCATCGACCGCCACCGCAAGGGTGAGCACGATACCCGCAATCCCCGGCATACTCAGCGTGGCCCCTGGCAGCAGGGACATGATACCGACGATCAGAACCAGGTTCGCCACCAGCGCCGAGGTCGCAATCAGACCAAATTTCTTATAGAAGAAAATCATGAACAGGATAGAAACGACCAGACCAGCCAGACACGCTTCCAGGCCCTGTTTGATGTTCTGCATCCCGAGGGTTGGACCGATGGTACGCTCTTCAACGATCTGAATCGGCGCAATCAGCGCACCGGCACGCAGCAGCAGCGAAAGCTGACGCGCTTCGTTCGGGTTGCTGATACCGGTGATACGGAAGCTGTTGCCCAGGCGCGACTGGATGTTGGCGATGTTAATCACCTCTTCCTCTTTCACCAGAACCGCACGACCGTTGGCATCTTTCTTACCGCTGTCTTTGTACTCCACGAACAGGGTCGCCATCGGCTTACCGATGTTGTCCTTGGTGAAGTTAGACATGATGTTGCCGCCTGCGCTATCCAGCGAGATGTTAACCTGCGGCTGGTTGAACTCATCCATGCTCGACGTCGAGTCGGTGATATGGTCACCGGTCAGAATCACGCGCTTGTAGAGTACAACCGGGCGACCTTCACGGGTATCTTTCACTTCGGAGTCGCCAGGCACGCGGCCCGATGCGGCAGCGGCGCTGTCAACGTTGCTGTTGACCAGACGGAATTCCAGGGTCGCCGTGGCGCCGAGGATCTCTTTCGCCCGCGCGGTATCCTGAATACCCGGCAGCTCAACCACGATACGGTCGGCGCCCTGACGCTGAACCAGCGGCTCGGCAACGCCCAGTTGGTTAACGCGGTTGCGCAGTATATTAATGTTCTGCTGTACGGCGTATTCGCGGGCTTCTTTCATGCGCTCATCGCTCATCACCGCTTTCAGGGCGTTATTTCCCTGGCTGGAGATGACCAGATCGCGGTGGCGCGGGCCCAGCCAGGAGATGGCCTGATCGCGTGCTGCGCTATCGCGAAAAGCAATGCTCAGACCAAAATTGTCTTCCTTACGCACGGTGGAGTAAGGGATGCCTTTTTCACGCAGTTCGCTGCGCAGGCTGTCGATATTTTGTTCCTGCAGTTTGCCCAGCGCAGTCTCCATATCCACTTCCATCAGGAAGTGTACGCCGCCGCGTAGGTCAAGACCCAGCTTCATCGGCTCAGCATGAATGGCCGCTAACCAGCGCGGGGTAGCCGGTGCAAGGTTCAGCGCCACAACGTATTTGTCACCCAATACGCCCATCAGCACTTCACGTGCGCGTAACTGGACATCGGTGGTGTCGAAGCGCGCAAGAATGGCGCCCTCTTCCAGTGCCACAGACTTAGCGGTAATTTTTTCTTCTTGTAACGTTTTCTGGACCTGGATCAGCGTTTGCTCACTGGCGGCGACACCGCGCGCGCCAGTGATTTGAACGGCCGGATCCTCACCATACAGGTTGGGGAGCGCATACATCAGGCCGACGATGATCACGACGACCAGCATGATGTACTTCCACAAAGGATAACGGTTTAACACGGCAGTTCCCTTAGGGAAAAGTGGATTACAGCGCCTTCATGGTGCCTTTCGGCAGAACGGCAGCTACGAAGTCACGTTTAATAACCACTTCAGTGGTGTCATTCAGTGCGATAGCAATGTATCCGCTTTCCGCCACTTTAGTCACGCGACCGACCAGACCACCATTCGTCAGCACTTCATCACCTTTCGCGATGGAGTTCATCAGGTTTTTATGTTCCTTGGTGCGTTTCTGCTGTGGGCGCAGGATCATGAAGTAAAAAATCAGACCGAACACCACCAGCATCAGAATCAGAGACATCGGGCTACCCTGCGCCGCGCCACCGGTTGCTGCTACCGCATCAGAAATAAAAAAGCTCATTCAAATTCCCTCATTATTAAAATTAATCAACGTTCAAAGGTGGAACAGGTCGCCCCTGACGTTGGTAAAAATCGGTCACGAAGCTCTCTAATTTACCCTCTTCGATAGCCTTGCGTAAACCAGCCATTAAACGCTGATAGTAGCGCAGGTTATGAATGGTATTGAGGCGCGCGCCCAATATTTCGTTGCAACGATCGAGATGATGCAAGTAAGCCCGTGAATAATTGCGACATGTATAGCAATCACACTCCGCATCCAGCGGCGCGGTGTCGCTTTTATGCTTCGCGTTACGGATTTTCACCACGCCGTCGGTGACGAACAGGTGACCGTTGCGCGCGTTGCGCGTTGGCATGACGCAGTCGAACATGTCGATACCGCGGCGTACCCCTTCAACCAGATCTTCTGGTTTGCCGACGCCCATCAGATAGCGCGGTTTGTCCGCCGGAATCTGCGGGCAAACGTGCTCCAGGATACGGTGCATGTCTTCCTTCGGCTCGCCGACAGCCAAACCGCCGACAGCGTAGCCATCAAAGCCGATATCTACCAGACCTTTAACCGAGATATCACGTAAATCTTCGTAAACGCTGCCCTGGATGATGCCGAACAGCGCGTTTTTGTTGCCCAGCCCGTCGAAACGGTCGCGGCTACGCTGCGCCCAGCGCAGGGACATTTCCATCGAACGTTTGGCATAATCCCAGTCCGCCGGATACGGCGTACATTCGTCGAAGATCATCACGATGTCGGAACCGAGATCGTACTGAATCTCCATCGATTTTTCAGGATCGAGGAAAATAGGATCGCCGTTGATCGGGTTGCGGAAATGGACGCCCTGCTCGGTAATCTTCCGAATATCGCCGAGGCTGAAGACCTGAAAACCGCCGGAATCAGTCAGGATCGGCCCCTTCCACTGCATGAAGTCATGCAGATCGCCATGCAGCTTCATGATTTCCTGGCCAGGCCGCAGCCACAGGTGGAACGTGTTGCCGAGGATAATTTGCGCGCCGGTGGCTTCAACTTCTTCCGGCGTCATCCCTTTTACGGTGCCGTAGGTGCCGACAGGCATAAAAGCAGGTGTTTCAACCACACCGCGATCAAACACCAGCCGGCCGCGGCGGGCGCGGCCGTCGGTGGTATCCAGTTCAAATTTCATCTTCACTCCTGCGTCAGAAAAACAGTCTGACGTTAAACACTCATGCCGCGGACTGACTCCCCGACATGCTCAAAAATAGCCTGCGGATTGTACGTGATAAACATCGCGTCCCCGTAGCTAAAAAAGCGATATTTTTGTTCTACCGCAGCCTGATAGGCATTCATGGTGTGCTGATAGCCGGCAAAAGCCGACACCAGCATAATCAGAGTCGATTCAGGGAGATGGAAGTTGGTCACCAGCGCATCAACCACTTTGTACTGATATCCCTGATAGATGAAAATCTGCGTGTCGCCGAAGAACGGTTCAATGAGGTCGTTTTTCGCCGCCTGCGCCGCGCTCTCCAGCGAACGCACGGAGGTGGTGCCTACCGCAACCACGCGGTTGCCGCGCGCTTTCGCCGCCAGCACGGCATCGACAACCTCCTGCGGCACTTCGGCGTATTCGGAGTGCATAATGTGGTCTTCAATCGTCTCCACGCGCACCGGCTGGAAGGTCCCCGCCCCGACGTGCAGCGTGACGAACGCCATCTCGATGCCTTTCTCACGCAGCTTTTCCAGCATCGGCTCGTCAAAGTGCAGTCCTGCGGTCGGTGCGGCGACGGCCCCCGGCCTGGCGCTGTAGACGGTCTGATACAGCTCGCGGTCGGCATCTTCATCCGGGCGGTCGATATACGGCGGCAGCGGCATATGGCCGATGCTGTTGAGAATATCCAGCACCGGACGCCGATCGTTAAATTCGACTTCAAACAGGGCGTCGTGGCGCGCCACCATGATGGCGCTGATGCTTTCATCATCGCCAAGCAGCAGTTCCGCACCCGGCTTCGGCGCTTTAGAAGCGCGAATATGTGCCAGAATACGTTTATCATCCAGCATGCGCTCGACCAGCACTTCAATCTTGCCGCCGCTGGCTTTACGGCCAAACAGACGCGCCGGGATCACGCGGGTATTGTTAAAGACCAGCAGATCGCCAGGGTTGAGCTTATCGAGCAGATCGGTGAAAGTACCATGCGTCAGCGCCCCCGTCGGCCCGTCTAACGACAGCAGGCGACAGCGACTGCGCTCCGGCTGTGGGTAGTGGGCAATCAGTGATTCGGGTAATTCAAAGGAAAAATCGGTAACGCGCATGACGGTGGCTCAGACTAAATAAAGAGGCGGGTAGTCTAGTGCCGGGACGTGCTCCCTGCAACCGTTACCACCTCCGCGCGGAGATAATCCGCGAAATAATACGCGTCGTCTGGCGATAACCCCTGCGGCGTGAGTGAATAGCGAAGGTCCTTCGGGGCGCGGCCGCCGACGGCCCGCATCGCAGCCGGGAGTATGCCCGCAAGGGAGTCGGCGAAACCGAGCGCGACCATGACCCCAGGAAGACAACGCCCATGCAGCCTGAAACACACAGAGTATAACGATGAATTTTTTGGCACACCTGCACCTCGCCCATCTTGCCGACAGCTCGCTGCCCGGTAATCTGCTGGCGGATTTCGTCCGCGGTAACCCGCAGGCGGACTATCCGGCCGATATCGTCGACGGCATTTTTATGCATCGCCGCATCGATGTCATGACCGATAATCTGGCGGAAGTAAAACAAGCCCGCGAGTGGTTTCGCCCGCAAACCCGTCGCGTGGCGCCAATCGCGCTGGATGTGATGTGGGATCACTTTCTTTCACGCCACTGGGAGCGGATTGCACCCGATATGCCGCTCAGTGAATTTGTGCGCTATGCCGAAGCTCAGGTGACAACCATTTTAGCGGATTCGCCACCGCGCTTCGTCAATCTCAACGCCTATTTGTGGTCCGAACGCTGGCTTGAACGTTATGAGGATATGGCGTTTATTCAGCGTGTCCTCAACGGCATGGCCAGCCGCCGACCACGTCTCGACGCCCTGCGCGACTCCTGGCAGGATCTGGACGCCCATTACCACAGTCTTGAACAGCAGTTCTGGCATTTTTACCCGCGTATGATGGCCCAGGCCAAAAAACATGAGTTATAAATGATTGCGCTTTCTTATAAAAAGTCTATTCTGAACAGCGCATTCCAACATCTATTGATAGGTAAAACCTATCTCATTGATTGTCAACGTCACGTTGAGTTCGCATGAACCAATCCCTATACTTGCCCGCGTTGCGTTCCAATTAACCTTATTATTAACAGGAGAATCATATGGTTCTGGTCACTCGTCAGGCTCCGGATTTTACCGCGGCGGCAGTTTTAGGTAACGGCGAAATCGTTGAGAAATTCAACTTCAAACAACACACCAACGGTAAAGCGACCGTCCTGTTCTTCTGGCCGATGGACTTCACCTTCGTTTGCCCGTCTGAGCTGATCGCCTTTGACAAACGTTACGAAGAGTTCCAGAAGCGCGGCGTGGAAGTGGTTGGCGTCTCCTTCGATTCCGAATTCGTCCACAACGCATGGCGTAACACCCCGGTAGACCAGGGTGGTATTGGTCCGGTTAAATACGCGATGGTTGCTGACATCAAACGTGAAATCCAGAAAGCTTACGGTATCGAACATCCGGACGAAGGCGTGGCGCTGCGCGGCTCGTTCCTGATCGACGCTAACGGCGTCGTTCGCCACCAGGTAGTTAACGACCTGCCGCTGGGACGTAACATCGACGAAATGCTGCGCATGGTTGACGCGCTGCAGTTCCACGAAGAGCACGGTGAAGTTTGCCCGGCGCAGTGGGAAAAAGGCAAAGAAGGGATGTCCGCCTCTCCGGAAGGCGTTGCAAAATACCTGACCGAAAACGTCTCCAGCCTGTAATCGGTTGACGTTGTGAAAAAGGCCCGCGAATGCGGGCTTTTTTATCTCCTGCCGCCGCACATTTTTGCACTCTATCGCGCAGTCGCCGCTTCCTCACCCTTCCCTGACGGCTTTTTTGCTATCAAACTCAAACTTTGGTAAAAAACTGTCATGATATTTGTGATACGCACAGCACTTCTAAAAAATAAATCTCTCCTATTTTTAACCCTTCCCACCTGATATTTTTTCAATAATTCATAACCCAATCATAACTAACTGATAATTAACAAGATAATAAAAAATAATTTCCCTTTAAAAATAACATAAATATCATTTCGCTGTGATCAACTTCAAGGTTTAAAAATTCAAATGTGATCTGAACCATGATTTCCTGCTTTCTATTTCGTCATGCTTTCACTCAGAAAATAAATGCGTTAAGGATTGGATTATGGAAATCATTTTTGATCGCCGGTTAATCGCACTGGATCAGCACATTACCACCGCCAGTCAGGCGATCGAATTATCCGGGACGCTGCTGACCCGCCAGCAAATTTGTCGCCCCGAATACATCACCGCGATGCTCGAAGTCTATAAGGATTTTGGTCCCGCCATCGTTATTGATAGCGGGCTGGCGATGCCCCACGCACGCCCCGAAAAGGGGGCCATCCGCACCGGCTTTTCTTTAATCACGACCCGCCAGCCGCTTCACTTTGGTCATGAGGAGTTTGACCCGGTGAGCGTCATTATCGGTATCGCCGGCGCCGATGCCGATAACCATATAAAAATGATCCAGATAATCGCCTCACTGATTGAATCAGATATTGTGTCGTTCCTTCGTGAAGAGCATGACATCAATTCTGTATTCAATTTCATCCACAATAAAATGGAGTCATCATTATGTTAGTTATCAGAACAGTTTGTGGTAACGGCATTGGCAGTTCACTAATGGCCGCAAGCAATGTCAAAAAAATATGTGATGAATTAGGGATCAAAGCTGACGTCGCCTCTGTTGATTTTGCCAATGCCGTAGGAGAGAAAGCCGACCTCTATATCACCATCAAAGAATTAGCCAATCAGTTCCCTGCGCATTGTCAGGTCGCCATTATTCGCAGCTATGCACATAAAGCAAAAATTGCTGAAGATATTACCGACGCTCTGACAAAAATTGCTGCGACTCATTCTTAATCATTATTAAGGACACGATCATGCAGGCTATACTCACATTCTTATCAGAAATATTCAGCCAACCCGCATTTCTGATGGGGATTATCGCATTTGTCGGTTTAGTGGCACTGCGGTCCCCCGGAAATAAACTTCTCACCGGTACCTTAAAGCCCATTCTCGGTTGTTTAATGCTCAGCGCCGGCGCGGGGGTTATCGTCGCCAACCTCAATCCGCTCGGCGGAATTATCGAAGCCGGCTTTAATATTCGCGGCGTTATTCCGAACAACGAGGCCATTGTTTCCGTCGCCCAGAAGGTACTGGGCGTGGAAACCATGAGTATATTGCTGTTAGGTTTTATTTTTAACCTGCTTATTGCCCGCTGCACTAAGTATAAATATATCTTCCTTACCGGTCACCACTCTTTCTTCCTCGCCTGTCTGTTCTCTGCGGTACTGCAGGCGGCAGAATTCCGCGGCTGGATACTGGTATTGATTGGCGGATTCTTACTCGGTTCCTGGTCGGCGATCTCTCCGGCGATTGGCCAACGCTATACTAAGCAGGTCACCGAAGATGGCGGTATTGCAATGGGGCATTTTGGCTCGCTGGGGTATTATATCTCCGCGTGGATTGCCAGCAAAACCGGCAACCCGGCAAACTCTTTCGCCGATACCGAAATCTCTGAGAAATGGGGCTTTCTGCGCGATACCACGGTCACTACCGGGATCGTGATGTTCGTTATCTACTTTGTCTGCAGCGCCGTGGCCGGCACCGAATACCTGCGGACGATCACTGACCAGAACATGCTGATCTTCTCTATCCTGACTGGGTTGCAGTTTGCCGTCGGCGTCGCCATCGTCTACAACGGCGTGCGTCTAATTCTTGGCGATCTGGTACCGGCGTTCCAGGGGATTAGCCAGAAGCTGATTCCCGATTCGATTCCGGCCGTTGACTGCGCGGTGTTCTTTACTTTCAGCCCAACGGCAGTGGTCGTCGGTTTTATCAGTTCCTTTATCGGTGGTCTGGTAGGGATGCTGCTGCTGGGCGCCTTCGGCATGGCGCTGATCATTCCCGGTATGGTGCCGCATTTCTTCTGCGGCGGGACTTCCGGCGTCTTTGCCGACAAACTAGGCGGCAAGCGAGGCTGCGTCATTGCCTCGTTCATTGGCGGCATCTTCCTTGCCTTCCTGCCGGCGATGTTGCTACCGGCTTTAGGCAGCCTGGGCTTTGAGAACAGCACCTTTGCCGATTTCGATTTCGCGGTATGGGGCATCATTATCGGTAATGCGTTTACCCAGTTTGGCCAGATAACCATCTATTTGATTTGCTTCGCCCTGCTCATCGCTCTGCTGGTGCCTTTCTGCTTCCGCTCAGTTCGCGTGGTAGGAGATACGCTCAGCTATGAAGTGCTCACGGCGAATAAGAAAAATGAATAGGGTTTCATTTTTCCCTACGGGAAGCATTCTTCCCGTAGCTGACGACATTATCAGGAGTAGTTATGGCTATATTGTCCATAGGATTTTCATGTTTTGATCAGTTCTTCTTTCTGAATGAGTGGCCGCAGGAAAACACCAAAAACTTCTGCCACGACTTTATTGAAAGCGGCGGCGGTCCGGCGGCAAATGCCGCATGGCTGCTAGGATTATGGGGCGAGGATGTCTATTACATCGGTCATCTGAATGCGGATATTTATGGTCAGCGTATCGTCGATGAGTTTGCTCAGGCCGGGGTTGATACCAGCCACATCGTCTTTTCCGATGAGATGATCACTCCGCTGGCGTCGGTACTGGTTAACCGTTTAACGGGCTCGCGAACCATTATTACCCGTAAAATGCAAACACCACCTTCGCTGACCTACGATGAAAAACTGAAACTTGACAATCTCGCACAGCGCCTCATTGTTTCAGAAGAACCGGTTACGCTGTTAATTGATGGTCATGAAGCGGAAATCAGCGAGTATTTAATTAAAAAACTCCCCACTGCCCGCGTGGTAATGGATGGCGGTTCCCTACGCGCCAGTAATATCAAGCTAGCGGCCTGGACAGATTATTTCGTCGTCAGCGAACATTTCGCCAGAGATTATATGAGCTACCGCGCGCTGAGCACAGAGAAAGAGCTAAAAACAGCGCTTATTGAATTAAATAAAATCTGCCGGGGCGCGGCATTTATTACTCTTGGAGAAAAAGGCTGTGCCTTTTTAAAGAGCGGGATGCTGCATATTGTTCCCACCTGGCAATGTCAGGCCGTCGATACAACCGGCGCCGGCGATGTTTTTCATGGTGCTTTCACTTACGGAGTTCATTATTCATGGCATATCGATAATATTATTCTCTTTGCCAGCCTGACCGCCGCAATTTCTATTGAGAAAAAAGGCGTCCGTGAATCCATGCCAGATCTTGCCGTTGTTCATAACGCATTAAACAGCTACGAAAGAAACTTAACGCAGTATTTTGATGAATAATTAATTCCGAGGTGATTATGTTAGTTTCTATGAAGGACATGCTCCAGCATGCCCTGCGGGACGGTTATGCCGTAGGGCAGTTCAATATTAATAATCTGGAATGGGTTGCCGCCGTATTAAGCACCGGGCAACAACTCCGCTCGCCTATTATTTTGGGGGTCTCCGGTGGCACGGTAAAACATATGCTGGGCCTGAAATGCATTCATGATATCGTGGTGAATGCGATGGACTATCTACAGATTGATATTCCGGTCGCATTGCATCTCGATCACGGGACCACGCGCGAGGCCTGCGAAGAGGCCATTGAAGCTGGCTTTAGCTCGATTATGTTTGATGGTTCCCATTTACCGTTTGCGGAAAACCTGGCGATCACCCGCCATCTGGTCGACCTGGCGCACAGCAGAGGCATCTCCGTTGAAGCCGAGCTGGGAACCATTGCCGGCAGTGAAGATGGCATCGTGAATTCTGAGGTTATCTATGCCGACCCGCAGGAGTGCTTTACCCTGGTCAGCGAAACGCAGGTAGACTGCCTCGCCGCAGCGCTCGGTTCAACGCACGGGCTTTATAAAGGGAAGGCAAAACTCGGCTTTGCTGAAATGAAAGCAATATCGGAGCTTGTCAAAGTGCCTCTGGTACTTCACGGCGGGACCGGCATTGCTGACGACGATATGCGAAAAGCGATTGCCTGCGGTACGGCAAAAATTAACGTCAACACCGAGAATATGTACGCCTGGTGCGAAGCCGTGAAAGCGCTGTTTGCTGCCGATAACGGCCACGATATTAACGATCCGCGCAAAGTTATCCAGCAAGGGTTGCTGCCCGTGCGTGAGATGGTTGCCCGCCGGATCCAGCTATTTGGCTCTCAGAACCGGGGCTAAGCCCGGCATAATCATTGATACTCAATCAGATGCTCGTGCCAGGCGCTCCCCCGCGGTCTCGCCGGGGGAGCGCGTTAATCTGTCAGAGACTAAAACGCAAAGCAGGAGCAGCCCAGCACGCCCCAGAACGCCTGCTCGTCCGCGACCGGGATCGACGACTGGCGGGCGATATTGTGCTGGTGCCCGTGCACGCCGCAGCTGCCGCAGCACTGATGCATTTGCACGACGGCGCCGATTTTGGCCGCCGCCGGCGCTGCGGAACGATAGTGACCCGGAACCTTAACCACCGGAGACCAGTCAGGCAGGACCGGAATCGGCGGCGGCGCCAGCGGCGAAAAGTGCCCGGCGGCATACACCACTTTGCCGTCAACGACCGTCAGCACCGACTCAATACCTTTAATCTCCTCTTCCGGCACGCTGAAATAGTCTTTTGATAGCACCACGAGGTCGGCAAGCAGATCGTTCTCGATTCGTCCTTTCTTACTCTGTTCACTGGAGAACCAGGCGCTGCCCGCCGTCCACAGCTCCAGCGCCACGTCGCGCGGCAGACGGTTGCTTTCGTCATACATCGCCATACCGCCCACGGTGCGCCCGGAGACCAGCCAGTAGAGCGCGGTCCATGGGTTATAGCTCGCCACCCGCGTGGCGTCGGTCCCCAGCCCCACCGGGACCTCCAGCGCCAGCATTTTCGCCACCGGCGGCGTATGCCTGACCGCATCCTGGCCGTAGCGGTCGACGAAATATTCGCCCTGGAACGCCATCCGGTGCTGTACCGCAATGCCGCCGCCGAGCGCCTTCACCCGTTCAATATTGCGTTCGGTAATGGTTTCCGCGTGATCAAAGAACCAGTGCAGACCGTTAAACGGAATATCGCGGTTCACCTTCTCAAAAACGTCCAGCATCCGGCTGATGGACTGGTCATAGGTTGCGTGCAGGCGGAACGGCCAGCGGTGTTCCACCAGATGGCGCACCACCCGCTCCAGCTCATCCTCCATCCCTTCGGGCAGGTCCGGGCGCGGCTGCAGGAAATCTTCAAAATCCGCGGCCGAGAACACCAGCATCTCGCCGGCGCCGTTGGCGCGGAAAAAGTCGGTCCCCTGCCCCGGCTTGAGCATATCGGTCCAGCGGGCGAAATCGTCCAGCTCCTGCTTTGGCCGCTGGGTAAACAGGTTATAAGCGATGCGTATGGTCATCTGCTCCTGCGCATGCAGCTGTTCAATAATTTGATAATCTTCCGGGTAGTTCTGGAAACCGCCGCCGGCGTCAATGGCGCTGGTCAGGCCGAGCCTGTTCAGCTCGCGCATAAACTGGCGCGTCGAGTTGACCTGTAGCTCCAGCGGCAGCTTCGGTCCCTTCGCCAGGGTGGCGTAGAGGATCATGGCGTTAGGTTTGGCGATCAGCATCCCGGTCGGGTTACCGTGGCTATCGCGGACAATTTCGCCGCCGGCGGGATCCGGCGTCTCTTTGCCGTAGCCCACCGCCTTCAGCGCCGCCCGGTTCAGCAGCGCGCGATCGTAGAGATGCAGGACGAATACCGGCGTATCCGGCGCCGCCGCATTGAGTTCGTCAAGGGTTGGCATGCGCCGTTCGGCGAACTGGAATTCACTCCAGCCGCCCACCACGCGCACCCACTGCGGCGACGGTGTGCGATCGGCCTGCTCTTTGAGCATCCGCAGCGCGTCCGCCAGCGACGGTACCCCTTCCCAGCGAAGCTCGAGGTTGTAGTTCAGCCCCCCGCGGATCAGATGCAGGTGGGAATCATTCAGTCCCGGGATCACCGTATGCCCCTGCAGATCGACGATCTGCGTCCCCTCCGCGGCAAAGCTCATGATCCGATCCCGGCTGCCGGTGGCGAGGATCTTACCCTCGGCGATCGCGACAGAATCGGTCAATGGGTTGTTTCGATCGAGTGTATGAATTCGTCCATTCGTCAGGATCAGTGTGGCAGTTTGCGACATAACGCTCTCCTTCAGGAGGCCGGCTCAGTTTTTCTTTAACCAGCCGGCAAACAGGCGGGTCACGATGGGCATCCACAGCCAGACCACCAGCGCGACCACCCAGGCATCATTAATCAAATGCAGCAGCAGGCTTCCCCGCCATGCGGGCAACAGCATCCCGGTCAGCCAGGGCACCAGGTTGGTGCTGGGAAAAATCACCAGCAGCGTCAGCAGAAACTGCTTCCAGCGCAGCGGCTGACGGACGTTCACCGCCGGTGGGGTAAACCAGAATGCCGCTTCGGTGCGCACTTCCGTGCGATCGCCTTCATTGAGCAGCGGCGCAATTTCCGCCACCAGTTCGCGGCGCGTTTCCGACTGCGTCCAGGCGTAGAGATGTTCAATGGTGTCGAAGTGAATGATGATGCTCCAGAGATTCTGCCCGGCCGCCGGGCGAATCACGTTTGCGCCAAGATGGCCAGGAAACTCCGCCGCGACAGGCATAATTTTCCCGAGCCATTGCTCATAGCGTTCCCCATCCTCGGGATTGAGTACATGGCTTATCACCAGGGTCACCGATTTCTGTTGCGTCATGACCGGACTCCTTGCTGCAGCACAACGGGCGAGCGTTAACCCACCCAGGACAGGCGATCAGGCCTGGCGTTGCGAAGCGCCGTGCACCATCGTATAGGCATAATCCACGCCCATACCGTAAGCGCCGCTGTGTTCGCGCACCAGATCCATCACCGCGTCGTAGGTCTCTTTGCGCGACCAGTCGCGCTGGTATTCCAGCAGAACCTGCTGCCAGGTCACCGGTACGGCCCCGGCCTGCACCATACGGTCGATTGAGCGCTCATGGGCGTCAACCGACGTGCCGCCGGAGGTATCGGTCACCACATACACTTCATACCCCTCCTCCAGCGCCATCAGCGCCGGGAAGGTCAGGCACACTTCGGTCCACAGCGCGGAGATAATCAGTTTTTTCCGCCCGCTGGCTTTCACCGCTTGCACAAAAGCGGCATCTTCCCAGGAGTTCATTGAGGTTCGTTCAATTGGTTTAACCTGCGGGTGTACCGCCAGTAATTCCGGCCAGATATAACCACTAAAGCTTTTTGTTTCTACAGAGGTATAAATAACCGGGACATTAAAAATCTTGCCGGCTTTGGCCAGCGCAACGGTATTATTTTTAAGCGTCTGGCGGTCAATATTGGCTACCCCAAAAGACATTTGCGGCTGATGGTCAATAAAGATAAGCGTGGAGTTAGTTGGATCGATCAGTTCCCGAATAGACATGACATACCCTCTTAATCAATAAGTTAAAGAGATATAACGGCTACTGTTGTGGGTCTGAATCGTGACGGATAAAGCCTGATGAGTATAGTCAGTTATTTCTAACGAGTTATTAAAGAAATTTTCTGTTGTATGGTGAAAATAAACAGCTATATGGATAATGGATTTCGGGCTAAGGGAGGAAAATCAACGTTGATGCCGCCTGAAAGGCGCCGGCGAGATGGCTCAAGAATCTGTTATTACCCGGCATGCTGTTGGACAAAAAATTACACCAAAGGGTTCTAAATTATTCACTGGTATTGCCCCTCTGGCTTCGGTAAAACTGAGCCATTCTTGTTTATCGGGTAAGTAATGGATGCGCTTAAACCTTGATGTCCTGCTGATTCTGGATGCATTAGAGACCCATGGCTCTTTCGCCGCCGCCGCAGAGTCGCTGTATAAGACCCCTGCCGCGCTGAGCTATATGATCCAGAAGCTGGAAAGCGATCTGAATATCACCCTGCTCGATCGCAGCGGCCACCGGGCAAAATTTACCGATACCGGCAGAATGGTGCTGGAAAAGGGGCGCCTGTTGCTCAACGCAGCGAAAGATCTGGAAAAACAGGCGCGGCAACTGGATGCCGGCTGGGAGCGGGATCTGAATATCGCGCTCGACGCCTCTTTCCCCTTCGCACGTCTGCTGCCGTTGATCGACGCCTTTTACGCGCAAAACCCGCAGACCCGGCTCAACTTTACCCACCATACGTTGGCAGGAGCGTGGGAAGAACTGACCCGCAACGGCGCGGATATTATTCTCGGCGCCATCAACGAACCGCCCACCTCCGCCGAATGGTCGTGGAAAATGGTCGGCACGCTGGATAATATTTTCGTCGTCGCCCCCGGCCACCCGCTGGCAGAGACCACCCAGCCGCTCGGCAACAAGCAGCTGAGCCTGCATCGGGCGGTGGTGATCAGCGACAGCGCCCGCTATTGCCAGGCGCTCAACAGCAACCTGCTTACCGAGCAGTCGCAAATTCGCGTCGATGATTTCGCCAGCAAAGTGGCGCTGCTGCGGGCCGGACTGGGCTGCGGTTTTCTGCCGCGCCATATTGCCCAACCGTGGCTGGATAGCGGAGAACTGGTGCAAAAACCCGTCCTCTCCTGTCGCGAGAAAGATCTCGCCTATCTTGCCTGGCGTAGCGATAACGACGGGCTGGCTCAGCGCTGGTGGCGGGAGGCTATTCTCCAGCCATCGTTTCTGAGCCAGCTTTATCCTTAACGACCAGACCACACGCTGGCGGAAATCGCCGGTAGCGTCAGCACCCCTTCGTGCCACGCGCCGGCGCCCTCTTTCAACAGCCATTCGCTGACGTCCAGCAGCGGCGAATCCTCAACGACCACCTCGCAGGCTTCGCCGCGGTTGATGGCAACCAGCACGCGCTGCTGTTTATAGACGCGCGCAAAGACCACCACGTTGTCTTCGGCATAAATCACCTGACAACCGCCGTAACGTAACGCCTGGTTGGCTTTACGCAGTTTCGTCATGCGCTTATACAGCCCCAGCAGGACGTTATCCTGCAGAGCGGGATCCCACGGGAAGGGTTTGCGGCAGAAGGGATCGTTATTACCGTCAACCCCCACTTCATCACCGTAGTAAATACAGGGTACGCCTGGCCAGCAGAACAACCACACCACCGCCAGCGGCAGCCGCGCGACGTCTTTCCCCAGCAGCGACTTAAAGCGCGCGGTATCGTGGCTATCGAGCTGGTTAAACATCCGCAGCTGCTGCTGATGCGACAGCCCGGCGCGATAGTTATCCATCCAGGCGACGCAGGTTTGCGCATCGATGTGCTGCGGATCGTAGGAGATATCGGTATTCGCGAGGAAGCCCCACAGCGGGAAAGTGAAACCGCGATAGTTCATGGCGGCATCTTCGGCGTCCGCCTGCAGCCACTGGCGCGCATCGCCAAAATGTTCGCCGAATACAAAAGCGTCAGGCTGGGTCTGCTTCGCCGCCTGGGTAATGCCGGCAATATGCCGCAGGTTATTCCGCGCCCCGCCCCCTTCGCCCAGCATATGCACCACGTCCAGCCGCCAGCCGTCCATGCTCCACGGCGCTTTCAGCCAGTGGCGGACAATACTGTCCTCCCCGGCATAGATCTCATTGATCAGGCTCGTCGATTGATAGTCCAGCTTAGGCAGGCTGGAATAGCCCAGCCAGCTATGCGCTTCCCCTGCGGGAGAGATGGTAAACCAGTCGCGCCACGGCGAGTCCGCATGGTGGCAGGCGCCGCCGCTGCCGCGCTGGTGGCGGTCGAACCAGGCGTGCGAATCGCCGGTATGGTTAAACACCCCGTCGAGAATCAGGCGCATACCTTCCCGCTGGGTGTTGTGCCGCAGGCGCAGCAGCGCGGCATCGCCGCCAAACTGCGGATCGACGCGGCGATAATCTTCGGTATCGTATTTATGCACGCTGGGGGCGACAAACACCGGATTCAGATACAGGGCGGTCACCCCAAGCTGTTTAAGGTACGGCAGTTTCTCGCTGATGCCGTCAAGGTCGCCGCCATAAAAGGTGGAACCGCCCGCCTCGCCGGTCAGCGGCTCGTCCCACGCTTTGTGCACGATATCCTGCCCGGCGGCATGATGATGATAGACCCGATCCTGCCCCTCCTCCCGCGGCTCGCTGCGCGCAAAGCGGTCAGGGAAGATTTGATAAAACACCTGGTCGGCCACCCACTGCGGGCCGCTATCCGGCAGGTCGACGGCAAACTGCTCCAGGCGCGCCGGCGGGAAACGGTTAAAGCCCTGCGGGGTGAACCAGCGCTGGCGATCCGCCCACAGAAGTTTGAAGCTATAGCGCCGACGAGGCTGGCCGCTGGCAAGGCTTATCTCGCCGCGCCAGGCGACAACGCCCGGACGAGGCTCCTGGCGTAGCCGGTGCATCGGCAGCGAGAGCTCTTCATTATCTTCTTCGCCGCGCAGCGTCACCCGCTGCGGCAGATCATCGCCGCTTAACCATAATGTGATCAACAGTCGTTCCTGCTGCTCCTTGATAAACGGAGCCACAGGCAGGTGCCATGCCTTCAACATCGTCATTCCTCTCTCTCCAGAATGGGCACACCTTGCCACAGCGCGCGGGCATATGACTCATCATCACCGCAATTATTGGGGGAGGATAATGGGGGTGGAGAAAACGCCTGCCGGATAGCGCATAGCGACCCGGCAGGCGAAGGGGAACGTTACTGCGCCTGCGCCAGCTGGCGGTCGCGGCGGATTTTAAACTGCCAGCCAACCAGCAGCAGTACAATCCACGCGCAGCCGACGTACAGCGAGATGCGGGTATCCGGGTGGTAGCCAATCAGCGCAATAATAAAGACCAGGAACGCCAGCCCTACCGCCATCGTGGCCACCCCGCCAGGCACTTTAAACTTCAGCGCTTTCGCCTCTTCCGGCGGCAGCCGGCGGCGGAAGGCAATCTGCGACAGCAGGATCATAATCCACACCCAGACGGTGGCAAAGGTCGCCAGCGACGCAATCACCAGGAAGACATTTTCCGGCATGATGTAGTTCAGATAGACCGCAAACAGCAGCGCGACGGTCATCACCAGCACCGTCACCCATGGAATACCGCGACGCGAGGTTTTGGCGAAGATCTTCGGCGCGCTGCCCTGCTCGGCCATCCCGTGCAGCATACGCCCGACGCCAAACACATCGCTGTTAATCGCCGACAGCGAAGCGGTCAGCACCACAAAGTTGAGGATGCTGGCGGCAAAGGCAATGCCCATATGCTGGAAGGTCAGGACGAACGGGCTGCCGTCGGTTCCGACCTGGTTCCACGGATAAATGGACATGATCACGAACAGCGTGCCGACATAGAACACCAGGATCCGCATCGGAACCGAGTTAATGGCGCGCGGAATAGATTTCTCCGGGTCTTTCGCCTCACCGGCGGTAATGCCGATAATTTCAATTCCGCCGTAGGCAAACATCACCATCTGCAGCGACATCACCATTCCCAGCCAGCCGTGGCTGAAGAAGCCGCCGTTGCTCCATAGATTATGGATGCCGGTGGGCTGACCGCCGTTGCCGATCCCCCAGATGATGATGCCGAAACCGGCAACGATCATGATGATAATGGTGGCGACTTTAAAGAAGGAGAACCAGAACTCCAGCTCGCCGAAGACCTTAACGCTCATCAGGTTGACGGCGCAGATAATCAGCACCACGCTGAGCACCCAGATCCAGTGCGGCACCGTCGGAAACCAGACGCCCATATAGATGCCAAAGGCCGTCACGTCGGCAATCGCCACAATCAGAATTTCAAAGCAGTAGGTCCAGCCGGTGATATAGCCCGCCAGCGGACCGAGGTAGTCCTGCGCATAGCGTGAAAATGAGCTGGCGGCCGGGTTATGTACCGACATCTCGCCCAGGGCGCGCATAATGATGTACGCCGCCGCACCGCCGATAATATAGGCTAACAGTACGCTCGGGCCGGCCATCTTAATGGCGTCAGCCGAACCATAGAACAGGCCGGTACCGATTGCGGAACCCAGGGCCATAAAGCGGATATGCCGGGTACTTAGCCCGCGCTTAAGCTTGTTACTACTTTCCATCGTATTCCATGCCGTTTTTCTCTTTTAGCCTTCGCGAGGGCAAAAAGCAAAAGAGGATTACCTGAAAAACAAAAAACCACGGGACCCGAAGTCCCGTGGCTTAACACTGATTATAAATGCCGGTTAGTGTGCGCTGGAGGTCACCTGACGCCCTGCCGCACGATCCCAGATAACCGCCAGAACCACCATCACCGCGGTCGGCATCAGCCAGGCCAGACCCTGCTCGGCCAGCGGCAGACGCGCGGTCCAGGCGGGCAGCAGATCCGCAAACGCCGACGATTTAATGCCGTCAATGATACCAAACATCAGGCTGATAAACATGGCCGGCGCAATCACGCGGGACGAATTATGCCACCAGTTGCGGGTAAAGCTTAATACCACCAGGGCAATACAAGGCGGATAGATAGCCGTCAGCACCGGAATAGAAATCTGAATCAGGTGGCTCAACCCGAGGTTGGAGACCGCCATCGAGAAAATCCCGAGGATAAACACCAGTGAACGATAGGATAACGGCAGGTACTGCGCGAAGAACTCCGCACAGGCGCAGGTCAGGCCCACGGCGGTGACCAGACAGGCGATGAAAATCAGCGCCGCCAGCATGAAGCTGCCCGCACCGCCGAAGGTGTGCTGAACGTAGGCATGCAGAATGGCCGCGCCGTTAGCGGACTGATCCACCAGCGTCGCGCTATCAGAACCGAGGCGGAACAGCGCCAGATACAGCAGCGTCAGGCCCACGCCGGCCATCAGCCCAGCCCACACGGTGTAGCGGGTCAACAGGCGCGCTTCGCTCACGCCACGGGAACGCGCGGCGTTAACAATCACGATCCCGAAGACCATCGCGCCGAGGGTGTCCATGGTCAGATAGCCGTTGACGAAGCCGTTAGAGAATGGCGCGGTACGATAGGCCTCCAGCGCGTCGCTGATCGGGCCGGCCGGCCAGATAATCGCGGCAACGGAGAGAATAATCAGGGCGATAATTTTCAGCGGCGCAAGGAAATTGCCCACGGTATCCAGCAGCTTGCCCGGATAGAGAGAGACCAGAATCACCAGCGCGAAATAGATTACGCTGTAAACCATCAGCGGCAGCGCGCCGTCGCCGGTCAGCGGAGCAATCCCCACTTCAAAGGAGACCGTGGCGGTACGCGGCGTGGCAAACAGCGGCCCGACGGCCAGGTAGCAGACCACAGCCAGCAGGATACCGGCGACTTTGCCGATCGGCGTGCTCAGGCTTTCCACGCCGCCGCCCACCTTCGCCAGCGCCACGACCGTTAGCACCGGTAACCCCACGGCGGTAATCAGGAAGCCAATAGCGGCGGTCCAGACGTGTTCACCTGCCTGTAAACCGACCATCGGAGGGAAGATAATGTTGCCTGCGCCAACGAACAACGCGAAGGTCATAAAGCCCAACGCGATGATGTCGCGAGATTTTAACTGATGGGTCATAAATTCATTACTGCCTGTGGATGTGGTGTTGTTAAAAAACGGGAAATACCGTGCCTTCCCCTGGGGATGATACAGCGGCGGTTGCCGGCAAAGTCAGCGAGATATGCTCCCGAAGCGGCGTGGGAAAGAATTGTTTTTTGAATTACCACGCAAAAACAGTCTGTCTGCGACTGTATGGGGGGCAATTTAAACGCTTATAACGTTTTAATGCAAGGAGGGATCGCAAAAGCAGATGATTATGCTAACTCTATTTTTAAGGTTAGAATTATTGACCATACTGATGGAAAACACATGGCTAATCATGCGAACAAAAAAGCAGCAGACGTTCATTAATTACGCGACTAAAAAGCGGCTGCAAACGAAAATGACCAGCCGAAGCTGGTCATTGGCAAGTCATGTTGACATCGCTGCGGTCAGGCGCTTTTTTTGGCAATTAAACGTTCCGGCAGTAAGAAACTAAAGCGCGTCCCTTTGCCCAGCGTACTCTCTATCTCCAGCCGGCTATCGTGATGGTTAACCGCATGTTTGACAATCGCCAGCCCCAGACCGCTGCCGCCGGTTTGTCGTGACCGGGCTTTATCCACGCGATAAAAACGTTCGGTCAGCCGCGGAATATGCTCGGGCGCAATGCCCGGCCCGTTATCTTCAACGCTAAACAGCGCGCCATGCGGCGCCCGCTGCCAGCTAACGGTAATCTCCGTTCCTGCGGGGGTATGGTTAACCGCGTTATACACCAGGTTGGAAATCGCGCTACGCAGCTGCTCTTCGTTGCCCAACACCTGCAAGGATTCATCAACCAGGAAACGCAGCGTCTGCTTCTGCTGGCTGAGCGTCTGCGCTTCGCGCTCCACCACCCGCAGCATCATCGGCACGTCGATTCTGTCATTCATCGCCAGCACCGGCGCCGCTTCAATGCGCGACAGCGTCAGCAGCTGCTTGACTAACCCCTCCATGCGCTGGGTTTGTTCACGCATGGTATGCAGCGCTTTTTCGCGCGTTCCCCCTTCCAGCACCTGCTCCTGCATCATCTCCAGATATCCCTGCAGCACCGTCAGCGGCGTGCGCAGCTCGTGGCTGACGTTGGCGAAAAAGTTCCGCCGCGCGCCTTCGAGCTGATGCATCTGCGTAACGTCGCGCGCCACCATCAGCCACTGCTTGTCGCTGTAAGGCATCACGCGGATCTCGAGATGGCGAGCCGTATTCAGCACCAGATTGAGGGGTTTTGAGAAATCCCTGTTTTTGAGGTAGTTGGCGAATTCAGGGTAGCGCAGGAGATTGAGAATATTTTGTCCGCTATCGTCCGGCCAGCGCAGATTGAGGATCTGCTGCGCCAGACCATTACACCAGAAGATGGCCCCCTCCTCCGTCGTCAGCACCACCGCATCGGGCAGCGACTCGGCGCCGCTGCGAAAGCGTTTGATCAGACTTCCCAGCTCGCGTCGGCGCTTTTTATTGCGCATCTGCATCTGGTGGAGGCCGTAGAGCAACGGTTCCCAGCTGCCTCTTCCCGGCGGCGGGGTCATACTCCGATCGACCCATAGCCACCATGAAAGACGCAGCAGATTCCAGAAATGCCAGATAAGAAGCCCGGTCACTGCCGCCAGTAAAAACCACGGCAGATAACCCAATAATGCCCCGAGAATCAGGGCCGGGATACAACATAAGAAAAGCTCAAGCGCCAGCCTTTTCCATGACAGCCGTTCCAGCACGGTTCACACTCCTGTCGAGATTCAGAAACGGGCGGAGAAACGATATCCCGTACCGCGGACCGTTTGTACCATCCGGTCGTGGCCGCTATGTTCCAGCGCTTTGCGCAGACGGCGAATATGCACATCCACCGTTCTGTCTTCTACATACACGTTGGTTCCCCAGACGTGATTCAGCAGCTGTTCGCGGCTGTAGACGCGTTCCGGGTGGGTCATAAAGAAGTGTAATAATTTAAACTCCGTCGGCCCCATGTCCAGCGGACTTTCGCTGGTCATCACGCGATGCGATGAAGGATCGAGGCTCAGCCCCTGCATTTCAATCACTTCTTCCACCGCCATCGGCGAAATTCGCCGCATGACGGCTTTGATCCGCGCCACCAGCTCTTTTGGTGAGAAAGGCTTGGTAATGTAATCATCGGCGCCGGTTTCGAGACCGCGTACGCGATCTTCTTCTTCACCGCGGGCGGTCAGCATCACCACCGGAATATCACGGGTCATCGCTTCACGCTTGAGCAGCTTAATAAACTGCAGGCCCGATCCTCCCGGCAGCATCCAGTCGAGGAGAATCAAATCAGGCCAGGGTTCATTGAGTTGATTCACCGCGCTGTCATAATCTTCCGCCTCGACGGGCTGAAAGCCGTTTTGCTCCAGAACAAAGCAGACCATTTCGCGGATTGGAGCTTCATCTTCAACGACCAGAATTCTTCTCGCCATTATTTACCCTGTATTTTTTAGCCATCAGTATAGAGTGCGGCGTCATTATGCGTCAGTTTTGTGACAGATTTATGAAGAAAATGACCGTTTGATGATAGCGGATTTTGAATCATGACAAGGACTAACAACCGATCCTCGTGGTGTTAAGGGGGCAACCGGGGGATGACGCGTATATAATGCGCCCATGCTTTTTCGTTAGGGAAGAATTATGCGCATCATCCACACCTCCGACTGGCACCTTGGCCAGAATTTTTACAGCAAAAGCCGTGCCGCCGAACATTCGGCCTTTCTCGACTGGCTGCTGACCAGCGCGCAGGAACACGAGGTCGATGCCATTATTGTCGCTGGCGATATCTTTGATACCGGTTCGCCGCCGAGCTACGCCCGCGAACTGTATAACCGCTTTGTGGTCCAGCTGCAGCAAACCGGCTGTCAGCTGGTGGTGCTGGCGGGCAATCATGATTCGGTCGCCACCTTAAATGAGTCGCGCGATATTCTGGCTTTTCTGAAAACCACGGTGGTAGCGAACGCCGGCCATTCGCCCTTTATTCTGCCGCTGCGCGACGGTACCCCCGGGGCCATATTCTGCCCGGTGCCTTTCCTGCGTCCGCGCGAGCTGGTCACCAGCCAGGCTGGACACTCCAGCGGTGAAAAGCAGCAGCAGTTGCTAAGCGCCATCAGCGACTACTATCAACAGCAGTATCAGGAAGCCTGCGCCCTGCGCGGCGATCGTCCGCTGCCGATTATCGCCAGCGGCCACCTGACCACCGTCGGCGCCAGCAAAAGCGATGCGGTGCGCGACATCTATATCGGTACCCTCGATGCCTTTCCCGCCAGCCATTTTCCGCCTGCGGACTATATCGCGCTCGGCCATATCCACCGGGCGCAGGTGGTCGGCGGCAGCGAGCACATTCGCTACTGCGGTTCGCCGATCGCCCTCAGTTTTGATGAAACCGGTAAACCTAAAAGCGTCAACCTGGTGACCTTTAGCGCAGGACATCTGAGCGAGGTGCGTCCGCTGCCGGTCCCGGTCACCCAACCTCTGGCGGTGCTGAAAGGCGATTTCGCCAGCATCAGCGAACAGCTCGCTCAGTGGCGTGACGCCCCGCAACAGCCGGTCGTCTGGCTGGATATCGAAATCACCAGCGACGAATACCTGCATGATATTCAGCGCAAAATCCAGGCCCAGGCCGACGATCTGCCGGTCGAAGTGCTGCTGGTGCGCCGCAGCCGGGCCCAGCGCGAACGCATTCTGGCGGGAGAGCGGCGCGAAACGCTCAGCGAACTGCAGGTGGAAGACGTTTTTGAGCGCCGTCTGGCGCTGGAAACGCTGGAAGAGGCGCAGCAGCTGCGCCTGAAGCAGCTGTTTAACGAAACGCTGCAGAGTCTGCACGGGGAGGAGCACCTGTGAAAATTCTGAGCCTGCGCCTGAAAAACCTTAATTCGCTGAAAGGCGAATGGAAAATCGACTTCACCGCCGAGCCGTTCGCCAGCAACGGGCTGTTCGCCATCACCGGGCCGACCGGCGCGGGGAAAACCACCCTGCTGGACGCCATCTGCCTCGCGCTGTATCACGAAACGCCGCGTCTGAGCAGCGTCTCGCAATCGCAAAACGATCTGATGACCCGCGACACCGCCGAGTGTCTGGCGGAAGTGGAGTTCGAGGTCAAAGGGACGGCCTATCGCGCCTTCTGGAGTCAGAACCGCGCCCGCAACCAGCCGGACGGTAATCTGCAGGCCCCGCGCGTCGAGCTGGCGCGCTGCGACGATGGCCAAATCCTGGCCGACAAAGTGAAGGATAAGCTGGAACTCACCGCGTCGCTAACCGGCCTCGATTACGGCCGTTTTACCCGCTCGATGCTGCTCTCTCAGGGCCAGTTTGCCGCCTTTCTCAATGCGAAACCCAAAGAGCGCGCCGAGCTCCTTGAGGAGCTGACCGGCACGGAAATCTATGGCCAAATCTCGGCGCAGGTCTTTGAAAAACATAAACTCGCCCGCGGCGAACTGGATAAGCTGCAGGCGCAGGCATCGGGCGTGCTGCTGCTGAGCGACGAGCAGCAGCAGGCGCTGCAGCAAAGTTTGCAAGTACTTACTGATGAAGAACGTCAGCAGCTGGCCGAGCAGAGCCAGCTGCAAACGACGCAGCAGTGGCTGCTGCGTCGCCAGGAGCTCACCGCGGAACAATCTCAGGCCGAAACGCAGCTCGCGGCGGCGCGGCAGGCGCTGGAGGAGGCCCAGCCGCAGCTCTGCGCTCTGCAGAAGGCCCAGCCGGCTGAACAGCTACGCCCGCTGTGGAGCCGACAGCAGGAACAGACCACCGCGCTGGCACACACCCGTCGTCAGGTGGAAGAAGTAAATGCTCGCTTACATCAGCGGCTGCGCCTGCGCGCGGGCATTCGCCTTGCGGCGGGCCAGCAGATAGCCCGTTTACAGGAGGCGCATCACGCCCTCCACGGTTGGCTGAAAGAACACGATCGCTATCGCCAGTGGGGAAATGCGCTGGCGGGCTGGCGGGCGGTCTTTCAGCAGCAGGCTCGCGACGGACAGCAGTATGCCCTGATACAGCAGCGTCAGGCCGATGCCGCCCGCAAGCTGGCCGAACTGCCGACGACGACGCTGGCGCTGGATGCCGGACAGGTGACCGCCAGCCTGGCGCAGCATGCCGCCGCCCGCCCGCTGCGCCAGCAGCTTGCCGCCCTGCACGGGCGTCTGTTGCCGCTCCGTCAGCGCCTGCAGCAGCTGCAAACGCTGGCGCAGGCCCGCCGCGCGGAGCAGGAAAAGCTGGAGACGGCGCTGAATCAGCGGCGTCAGGCCTATAAAGAGAAAAATCAGCAGTTCAGCGATGTCAAAGCCATCTGTGAGCTGGAAGCGCGGATCGCCGGGCTGGAAGAAGAGCGCGCCCGCCTGCAGCCCGGCGCGCCTTGCCCGCTCTGCGGTTCCAGCGAACACCCGGCCGTCGCCGAATACCGGGCGCTGGTTCCCGGCGTTAACCAGGCTCGCCGCGAGGCCCTGGAACGCGAGGTCAAGCAGCTGGCGGAAGAAGGCGCCCAGCTGCGCGGCCAGCTGGAGGCGCAGCTGAAACAGCAAGGTCAAGAAAAAGAGGAGCAGGACTCTCTTCTCCAGCAGGAGCAAGTACTTACATCACAATGGCAGGCCACCGTCAGCGGATTAAATATTACACTGCAACCGCAGGACGATATTCCCGGCTGGCTGGAGGCGCAGCAGGAGCATGAACAGCAGCTGTACCAGCACCAGCAGCGGCTGGCCTGGCAGGCCCAGCAGCTGGAGTGCCAGCAGCAGTTA
Source organism: Klebsiella sp. NPDC088457 (assembly GCF_044900465.1). NCBI lineage: Bacteria > Pseudomonadati > Pseudomonadota > Gammaproteobacteria > Enterobacterales > Enterobacteriaceae > Klebsiella > Klebsiella sp. NPDC088457. Next base: position 38,235 of record NZ_JBJDNH010000012.1, read on the forward strand.
CAGCAGATCCAGCGCGAGCTTGAGCAGCGTCATGCCCAGCTGGCAGCAGAGCTTGCGCCCTTCGCCCTCAGCGTCCCGCCGGCCGAGCAGGCGGCGAACTGGCTGACGCAGCGGGAAGAGGAGACGCGGCGCTGGCAGGAGCAACAAAATGAATCCGTCGCTCTGCAGGAGCAACTTCAGCAGCTGACCCCGCTGCTGGAAACCCTGCCGGAGAGCACAGAGAGCGCCGAAACCGCGCCGCTGACGGGCTGGCGTCAGGTGCATGACGATTGCCTGGCCCTGCAAAGCCAATGGCGTACGCTGTGCGAGCAGGAAAATCAGCAGCAGGAAGCGTTGCGCACCAGCGAAAAGCAGTTCACTGACGCGTTAGCCAGCAGCCCGTTTGCCGATCGACAGGCCTTTCTTGACGCCCTGCTTGATGAAGAGACGCGCCAGCGCCTGCAGCAGCGCCAGCAAACGCTGGAAAATCGCTTACAGCAAAGCAATGCCCTGGCCGTACGCGCGCGCGAAGCGCTCGGCCAGCATCAGCAACAGCCGCCGGCGGATGCGGATATCACCCGGCCGCTGGAACAGGTGCAGGTCCGTCTGCAGCAGCTGGCGCCGCTGCTGCGGGAAAATAGCGCCCGTCAGGGGGAAATACGCCAGCAGCTGAAGCAGAACGCCGAAAATCAGCAGCGTCAGCAGGCGCTCCGCCAGCAGATGGAGCTTGCCACCCGCCAGCTGGAGGACTGGGCGTGGCTCAATTCGCTGATCGGCTCTAAAGAAGGCGATAAGTTCCGCAAATTCGCCCAGGGACTCACCCTGGATAACCTGGTCTGGCTGGCAAACCACCAGCTGAATCGTCTGCACGGGCGCTATCAGCTTCAACGCAAGGCCAGCGAAGCGCTGGAGCTGGAGGTCGTGGATACCTGGCAGGCGGATGCGGTACGAGATACCCGTACCCTTTCCGGCGGCGAGAGTTTCCTTGTCAGCCTCGCGCTGGCGCTGGCGCTGTCCGATCTGGTGAGCCATAAAACGCGCATTGATTCACTGTTTCTTGATGAAGGGTTCGGCACGCTCGATAGCGAAACGCTGGATACCGCGCTGGATGCCTTAGATGCGCTCAACGCCAGCGGCAAAGTGATCGGCGTGATCAGCCACGTCGAAGCGATGAAGGAACGCATTCCGGTGCAGATTAAGGTTAAAAAAATCAATGGATTGGGCTACAGCCGGCTGGATAAAGCCTTTGCGGTGGAGTAGGTAAGCACCGTTCCCCGGGTCAGGCAGCATGCCGCGACCCGGGGCGCCGTCAGCCGGTTACAGCGGCCACAGCCAGGCCGCGCCGCGCACGCCGCTGGAGTCACCATGAACCGCTTTGCGAATCGGCGTCTCGCACTCGCCGCCGAACACCCACGGTTTCACCAGGTTGGGCACCGTCTGATACAGACGTTCGACGTTGCTCATCCCGCCCCCCAGTACAATGACGTCCGGGTCGAGGATATTCACCACGTGGGCCAGCGACTTCGCCAGACGCATCTCATAGCGCGACAGGGCCAGCTCGGCCAGCGGATCCTGTTCTGCGACCCGCCGCATAATCTCATTTCCCGTTAGCGGATGGCCGCTCAGACGCCGATAGTCGGTGGCGAAGCCGGTGCCGGAGATAAAGGTTTCAATGCACCCTTGCTTACCGCAGTAACACGGAACTTCCGCCCGGTAGCGCAGTTCATCCTCATCCATCCACGGTAGCGGGTTATGCCCCCACTCGCCCGCGGTACCGTTGCCGCCAATGTGGGAACGGCCACTTATCGCCACTCCCGCGCCGCAGCCGGTGCCGATAATCACCGCAAACACGGTCTGCGCCCCGGCGGCGGCGCCGTCTACCGCTTCCGATACCGCCAGACAGTTGGCATCATTCGCCAGTCGCACGTCACGGTTTAAGCGCTGACTGAGGTCTTTATCAAACGGCTGACCGTTGAGCCAGGTGGAGTTGGCATTTTTTACCACTCCGGTATACGGCGAAATCGACCCCGGAATCCCGACGCCCACGCTGCCGCGTTCTCCGGTTGCCTGCTCCGCCATCGCCACCAGCGCGGCGATATTGTCGATCGTTTGCCGATAATCCTCCCGCGGCGTCGGCAGACGGTGGCGAAAGAGCTGTTCTCCCTGGTCACTCAGGGCAATGACTTCTGTTTTTGTACCACCCAGATCAATACCAATACGCACTGTACGCTCCTCTCCCCGATTAACAATGCAAGCATAGCGACAATTCGCTATCATGCCCGCTGGATTTAACGATAACGCCGTGGAAATTATCATGCTGTGGTTCAAAAATTTAATGGTTTACCGTCTCAGCCGCGACATTTCATTGCGTGCCGGGGAGATGGAAAAACAGCTGGCCGAGCTGACTTTTACCCCTTGTGGTAGCCAGGATATGGCGAAAACCGGCTGGGTCTCGCCGATGGGATCGCACAGCGATGCGCTGACGCATACGGCTAACGGCCAGATCGTGATCTGCGCACGTAAAGAAGAGAAGATCCTGCCGTCGCCGGTGATCAAACAGGCGCTGGAAGCCAGGATCCTCAAGCTGGAAGCCGATCAGGGCCGTAAGCTGAAAAAAACCGAGAAAGATGCGCTGAAAGATGAAGTGCTGCACTCGCTGCTGCCGCGTGCCTTCAGCCGCTTCAGCCAGACCATGATGTGGATCGATACCGTCAACGGTCTGATCATGGTGGATTGCGCCAGCGCCAGGAAAGCCGAAGATACGCTGGCGCTGCTGCGTAAAACTTTAGGATCGCTGCCGGTCGTCCCCCTGGCGCTGGAAAACCCGATCGAGCTGACGCTCACCGAGTGGGTCCGCTCCGGAACCGTGGCGCAAGGCTTCCAGCTGCTGGATGAAGCCGAGCTGAAAGCGATGCTCGAAGATGGCGGCGTGATCCGCGCGAAGAAACAGGATCTGGTCAGCGATGAAATCGCCGTTCATATCGAAGCCGGTAAAGTGGTGACCAAGCTGGCCCTTGACTGGCAGCAGCGTATCCAGTTCCTGATGTGTGACGATGGTTCAATCAAACGGCTGAAGTTTTGTGACGAACTGCGCGACCAGAATGAAGATATTGACCGGGAAGATTTCGCTCAGCGCTTCGACGCCGACTTTATTCTGATGACCGGCGAACTGGCGGCGTTGATTGCCAGTCTGGTGGAAGCTCTGGGCGGAGAAGCCCAGCGTTAAGATCGGGTGACGATAATAGGCATGCCTTCCCGCCGCGGCAGGAAGGCTGCTGATTACAGATAGCGGCACAGATAAGAAGTCGGCTCAGCCACCTGCAGATGGAACTCGCTGCTGCCCGGCACATTGAATACTTCACCGGCGGTATAAACTTTCCACTCGGTTTCCCCTGGCAGCAGCACATTCAGCGCGCCGCTAACCACCGTCATCTCTTCTGGCTGGGCGGTACCAAAGGTATATTCCCCTTCCGCCATCACCCCGACGCTTGCACGGCCGGTACTGCTGCTGGTGAAGCCAATAGATTTCACTTTTCCATCGAAGTATTCATTGCTTTGAAGCATAAACAAACCCTTATGATCTTTTGTTGAAACCTCAATATAGGGGGCGCTCCTTGCCCCTGTCACGCAAAATTACTCGATTACGCCATGTTAAACTAATAGTTCTGCGGCCAGTCGCGAAACCAGCACGTTTGACAACAGAACCGGCACATCCAACGCTTTTTGCAATACGTCCCGGTGATGCTGATGGTAGCCCAGACAATCCAGCACCAGCACATCGGCCCCCTGCTCCAGCAGTTCACGCCCGGCGCTCAATAAATCGCTATCGCTGCCGCTGCTCGGGTTGGCTAACGCATAGTACGGTGCGTTTTCTAAGGACAGCCATTTTTGCCGCTGCATGGGCAGCACTTCCTCGACGGGAACAATCACCCCCACCTGATGACCATCAACAATCGACGCCACCAGAGGCGGAATAATCCGCTGCGGTTCCAGTAATATGGCATTGTGCGCCGTCAGGCCACTGAGCATGTCGAAATTCAGCAGCAGGATGACGTCATATTCTTGCCTGTCGAGCATCGCGATAACATGCTTTAAATCGCGCTCGACCTTCTGCCGCGAGACCTCTGCCGGCTGGTTATCATTTAATAACGTCAGCAGGCTTTCGTCGCCGGAATCAACGGCATAATCTTGCATCACATCTTCACGCGTCATTTCGCCTAACAGGCTAATATGGGTGATCTGTTCTTCCCTGATATGTTCGGTTAAAAGCGGCAGAACTTCGGCCACCGGTACCACGCCAACGCTTAAAATTGCCATCGTTGTACTCATATCACGTACCTTTTCACTACCACAGCTTCAGCACAGGCTTACTACACACAACATCCGCCCCCCTGTTGACTAAAAATCAACCGACCAGAAGCGTAGCAGCTTCGCGCCGCCGTTGAATGTAAAGATTGAAGCGACCTCAGGTGGGTGCCTGAAAAATCCGTACCTTCGGTATTCATTAGTATGGGTGATGAATTGAAAATGTGATGAAGGCCCGGTATTCCGCTGTGCAAAAGAATTCCGGGCGCGAGGGATTATGATTTATCGGGGTCTTCATAGCGCCGTTTGGCATCCAGCGCTTCCTGCTCAGTTGGGTGTTCGCTGATCAGTGAATCGGGGGTCGGGAAATCGGCACGCAGCTGATACCAGGTCTCCCCCTGGCCCCGGGTACCTTTCTCAACGGCAACGACACGCGCTTCTCTCGGATATGGCGGTTGGGTTGGCATAGCTCTTCCTTCTTCGACCATCAGAGCTATTAAGTATAGGGGCCTCTACGCCGTTTACCGTCAGTAAAGTCTTAACTCGCCGGGCGAGGCATCCCTCTACTCGCGTGCCGCCTCGACGCATTGAGCCTCTTGCGGGGCTGAGACACCCGGCAACGTCGCCATAATTTGCCTGACGACCTCATCCGGCGTCGCCGTCGCATCGATAATATGATGCGCCGTGGCCCGATACAGCGCTTCCCTTTGCGCCAGCACCTCGCCGACTTCATCACGGACCGGTTTGCCGGTCAGCGTCGGGCGTTGCTCTGTTTTAGGGTAGGCTTCAAGGCGATCGATCAGCGCCGAAACCGAGGCCTGGAGGTAAATAACCACGCCATTTTCCCGCATGAACTGCCGGTTGCCTTCAGCCAGAATAATGCCGCCGCCGGTCGCAACGACCGTGCCCGGCTGCGTGGCGGCTTTCAGCGCCTCTGATTCCAGTTCACGAAAACGATCCCAACCTTCCTGTTGGACAATCGTCGCGACCGTACGCTGTTCACGCTCCTGCAGAGCGTGATCGGTATCGGTAAACTGGTAATTACGCGCCCGCGCCAGTGCATGGCCGACCGTCGTTTTACCACAGCCGCGTGGCCCGATGAGAAAGATTGGCAATGTCATTACCTAAGACCCCCTGGTTCCGCATGTCGCGGGAAAATGAATACGAAAAGTAAGCAATGATACCTGCAAAAACGTTGCACAATAACCGTAAAATAAACGTTACATTAATCTAACAACCCCATTCCACCACAGAGAGCAAAAGGATTTTTCGTGTAAACTTATCATTGCATCAAGTGTTAGGCCAGATTTACTTATTTCCGCGGGTTATTTTTCAATCATTGGCTGGCGTAAACGGTAACACATTTAGGTATAGCTTTACGCGACAACATATTTACAAACAGGGCCATTCGGACGCACTCTGACGCTAAATGACCTATGTGACAGAGGAATGTACCATGCAATCTGAAGAACAACGCCTTATTGATGGACTGTTTTCCCGGCTGAAAGAAGCCGGGACGCAGAGCGCTTCGCGCGATGCCAGCGCTGAGGAGCGGATTGCGCAACATATCAAAGAGCAGCCTGCGGCCCCTTACTATATGGCGCAAACGATCCTGATTCAGGAGGCGGCGATCAAACAGCTAAACGATCGTATCCAGGCGCTGGAAAGCCAGGTGACGCAGCTGCAGGCGGCAAAACCGAGCAGCGGCGGGTTCCTTTCCGGCCTGTTTGGCGGCGGCCAGTCCCGCGTCTCTGACCCTATTCCAGGGGCAGAGCAGTACGCTCGCCCGCAGGCGAATGCACAGCCGCAGTATGCTCCGCCCGTACAGCAGCAAAACTACGCCCCGCAGGCGGCGCGTAGCGGCGGCGGCTTTATGGCCGGCGCGCTACAAACGGCAGCAGGCGTGGCCGGCGGCGTGGTGCTGGGCAATATGCTGACCCATATGTTCAGCGGCTCGCATCCGCAGGAAATCGTCAATATTATCGAAGAGCAGCCGCAGGCCGATCTCAGCCAGACCCCGGATGCCAGCGCTGCCGACGCTCCGTTCCGTCAGGAAGATAACCCGTTCTTCGCGGATAATAACACCCTGAATTCCGACTTCGACGCCGGTTTTGGCGCTGATGACGATTTCAGCGGCGATGACGATAGCTGGGTTTAACCCTGCTGGCGCGTCGTCTCCAACAGCCACTTCTCCAGCGCGGCGGCGAACTGTTGCCGGTCGCGCTGCGATAAACTATCCGGGCCGCCGGTCTGCACGCCGCTGGCGCGCATGGTCTCCATAAAATCACGCATCGTCAGCCGCTCGCGAATAGTGGCGTCACTGTAGCGCTCGCCGCGGGGGTTCAAGGCTGCGCCGCCTTTGGCCAGCACCTCCGCCGCCAGCGGGATATCGGCGGTGATCACCAGATCGCCCGGTTCGCACAGGCGAACAATTTCATTATCAGCGACATCAAAACCCTGCGGCACGCGCAGCGTGCGGATAACCCGTGACGGCGGCACCCGCAGCGGCTGGTTGGCGACCAGCGTCAGCGACGTTTGCGTGCGCTCCGCGGCACGGAACAAAATCTCTTTAATGACGTTCGGACACGCGTCCGCATCTACCCAAATAGCCATTCCGGCTCCTGTCGACGAAAAGGGAGTCATCATTGTCACCTGCTTTTGTCCCCCATGAAAGCGCCAGAGTGATAAGCTAGACAACTCACGACAAAATAAGCAAAGGGGAACGGTGATGGAGAAGAAAATTGGCTTTATCGGCTGCGGCAATATGGGTAAGGCCATTCTGGGCGGGCTGATCGCCAGCGGACAGGTACAGCCGGGTCAAATTTGGGTCTATACCCCGTCCCCGGACAAGGTCGCTGCCCTGCATGACCAGTACGGCATCAATGCGGCGCAGAGCGCGCAGGAAGTCGCCCAGGTCGCGGACATTGTCTTCGGCGCGGTGAAGCCGGGCATCATGGTGAAAGTGCTGAGCGAAATTGCTTCCAGCCTGAATAAAGACTCGCTGGTGATCTCTATCGCCGCCGGCGTCACTCTCGATCAGCTGGCGCGCGCGCTGGGCCACGATCGCAAGATCGTGCGCGCCATGCCGAACACGCCGTCGCTGGTCAACGCCGGCATGACCTCCGTTACGCCTAACGCGCTGGTCACCAGCGAGGAAATCGCCGAAGCGCTGACGATTTTCCGCTGTTTCGGCCAGGCGGAGATTATCTCTGAGCCGATGATCCATCCGGTGGTGGGCGTCAGCGGCTCCGCGCCAGCCTATGTGTTTATGTTTATTGAGGCGATGGCCGATGCCGCGGTGCTCGGCGGAATGCCGCGCGCCCAGGCCTACAAATTTGCCGCTCAGGCGGTGATGGGATCGGCGAAAATGGTTCTCGAAAGCGGCGAGCATCCGGGTACGCTGAAAGATATGGTCTGCTCGCCGGGCGGAACCACTATCGAAGCGGTGCGGGTGCTGGAAGAGAAAGGCTTCCGTTCTGCGGTCATCGAAGCGATGGTGAAGTGCATGGAAAAATCAGAGAAGCTTAGTCGCGCCTGATCCTGAAAATAAACCACGGGTGAGGCAGAGCTCACCCGTGCTCATTACACTTTTCGCTACACCTGTTTTTTCAGGCAGGAGCTCATAAATTTCTGACGATCGTCCCCTTTCAGGGACTGCTGGGTTGCCTGACCATTACATTCGCGCATTTTTTGCTGCTGCGGCGTCAGCCCCTTCCCCTCCTGCGCCGGTGCATCTTTCTTCAGACACTGGCTCATAAACGTTTTACGCTCGTCCCCTTTCAGCGACTTCGACGAGGCCTCTTTGTTACAGATCGTCATTTTTTGCTGCTGAGGAGTGGGCGTTTTTTCCGCGGCGCTCACCGCAGTCACAAAGATCACGCCAAAAAGTAGGGATACCAGTAATGTTATTTTCATCGCACCATCCTTCTGTAAGTCGATCTCTGTAAGTCTGGTCGCTGATGGGAAAAAAACCAGCCGGCGGCGATAATTCGCCGCCGGCATTGGCTTATTTCAGGCCCAGAGCGGCTTTCATGGTGTAGAACAGATCGGTCTGATCGGTTAATCCCACCACGTTAGCGGCATGCGGACCGTAGGCGGCGATGCGCAGCTGCGTGCCGGTGTGCTCCATCGACTCTTCTTCCGAGTTGCCGTAGCTGATAACCATCACGGAACCGTCTTTGGTGGTCAGCGCCTGAGTCAGACCCGGCGCTTTGGTCTCGGCGGGGATAATCTGGCTGGAGTGCGCATGGTCAGCGGTGACCACCACCAGCGTATTGCCCTCTTTTTTGGCAAACTCCAGCGCTTTTTGTACCGCTTCATCAAGATCGACGGTCTCACCAATCTGACCGCAGGGATTTGCCGCATGGTCCTGTTTGTCGATAGAAGCCCCTTCAACCTGCAGGAAGAAACCCTTCTCGTTGCGGCTCAGCAGGTTAATCGCTTTCTCGGTCATCTGTGCCAGCGTCGGAACGGAGGCGTCGCGTTTGCTATTCGTCGTGCAGGTAACCGCAGGTTTATCGATGTTACCGTGGTAAGAGGCTTTCGGCCCTTCCCAGCGAACCGGCATATTACCGTCAGAGAACAGGCCCAGCAGCGGCTTGTTCTGGTTAGCTTCGTCGATTGCCGCCAGCGAGCTGGCATCGGTCACAATCTGATAGCCGCGAGCGATGGCCTGATCGTGCAGGGTTTTTCCCTGCCATTCGCCGGCGGTGGCGGTTTCGGCGAAGGTTTTCGCGCCGCCGCCTAAGGTCACGTCCGCGCGGGCATTCAGCAGCTGTTCGGTAATGGAGCCCTTACCGCCTTTTTCCAGCGCATTGTCCGGGCATTTTTCGCTGGTTACGCTCGGGCCATAGCATTTACGTGAGGTGACGTGCGCCACCAGCGCCGCTGGCGTGGCATCCTGCAGCTCCGCCGTGGAGACGTTGCCGGTGGCAAAGCCCGCCGCCTTCGCCAGTTCAAGGATGGTCTGATGATCTTTTTCGTGGATATCGACGCCCAGCGCGCCATTATAGCTTTTCACACCGGTGGTCCAGGCGGTAGCGGACGCGGCGGAGTCGGTCACATAATCCGGTTTGCCGGTTTTCTTATCCAGAGAATAATGGGTGTACTGGCCGGTCAGCGGCAGCGCATCAATGCCTTTAAAGAAACCGCCCGCGCCTTCAGCATAATTGCGCGCAGCCGTAATTTCTGAATCGCCCATTCCGTCGCCAATCAGCAAAATAATATTCTTCGCCGGTTTGTTGATTAACGAGGCCTGGAGCGCGGCGGTCTGGTCGCCGCTTAACCGACGCGCGCCACCGGGGGCGGTGATATCGCCCTGAGCGGCACGATTCTCCAGAACCGGAGCGGCGGTGGTTTCGGCATGAATAGCCGGGGAACCCAGCAGAGGTATCAGGGCAATAAACAGGGCGCTTAATTTCACTTTTGTCGTCTCCATGTAAAAATACTTAAAAAACAAAACGAAGGAGACTTTATAAAAGTGAGATGACAGTAAAATGACAGCATCCATGTCCTGTCACAAGAACTAACTACGCGGATGCCGCAACAGCTTTTTTATATATTGCTGTAACAGCTGGGCGTCACGATCGTCTACCAGCGGGCCAGGGCTGGCCTGTTCAATCGCGTGCTCAATATCGTTAATTAGCGCCTGCTGCGCGTCCTGCGCCATATGACGCAGCAGCGCCGTCACGACTACCTCCAGCGCCTCAACCTGCACCGTCAATTCCTTTGCTTCCTCTTCCTTTTGCGCAAGGTTGACCAGTAGTTCGGCAATCAGATTCTTCATAGCACGTTATCCTTATGCGGGTTCCATTATTTGCTAGTTATGTCATACATCCGCCGTCGGATACCAGTATTATTTTTTAAAAATGATTATTCATCCCGGAATATAATAAGCGAAACGTTTTGCTCATTCTGCGCACGCCCGAGGAATAAACTCAGCACCAGAACAATACTGGTCATAACTAAATTCAATAGATAATAATAAAAAGGCATATTGCTATTCGGGTAATAACTATAGCGTATCACCATAATATATCTGATAGGCCAAATTCACGCTGTCTGGCGCGTCTTTACCGGCCAGACGAGCAATGATTATTTCACTTGCCGTTTTGCCGATGTCATAACGCGGGGTAATGACGCTGGCGATTTTCTGCAGACGCGCGCGACCGATTTCCAGCCCGTGGAAACCGGCAATGGCGATCTCCTGCGGTACCGATTTTCCCTGGGCCTGGCACTCCAGCAGCACGCCGACCGCAAGATCGTCATTGGTGCAAAAAATAGCGTCAATCTCCGGATGCGACTGCTGCATCTGCAGGAACATCTGGCGGCCAAGCGCGACCGAGGAGATGGTGCGCGGCGTCATATGATAGGCTTTCAGGCCATAGGCCGCGACGGCGCGTTCGGTACCGCGAAAACGGCTCAAATCGCGGGGATCGTCCATCGAACCAAAAAAAGCGATATGCCGCTTGCCGCTTTCCAGAAACGCATGGCTCATATCCCAGGCGGCTTTCTCATTATCAAACCCCACCTGAATATCGAGCGGCTCACCGCCAAAGTCCATCAGTTCAGCCACCGGAATACCGCTGGCGCGCACGTACTGGATCATGCGCTCACTGTGCTGTTTGCCGGTCAGGATCAGTCCGTCGATATTATACGAGAGTAAATTGAGCACTTCGCGCTCTTCACGCTGCGGATCGTAGCCGTAGTTGGCAATCAGGGTCTGATACTGATGCGCGGAGGTGACGGACTCAATCCCGGCGAGCACGTCGGCGAAAATCTGATTACGGAAGGAGGGGATCAGCACGCCTATCGTTTTACTGCGCGCGTTGAGCAAAATTTCCGGCGCCCGGTTAGGGATATAGTTGTTCTCTTCCATGACCTTAGCAATCAGCTCACGGCTGCGCTGCGATACCTGGCTCGGGTCGCGTAAATAACGGCTGACCGTCATTTTATTCAGCCCGGCCAGGTTCGCGATATCCTGTAATGTCATCCGGTTGTTTTTCATCGGGTTCTCTACGGCAAACGACGCATATGCTCGCAGAGAACCTTAACACAGCAGCTTCGTTTCTGTTAACCCGCAAGCTTCTTTGTTGTGATTAGAGGAGAGGCGCGTTCATCGTTGGCGCGTACGTGGTACATCAGCACCACCGAAGCCAACAGAGCGATAGCCATAAAGGTATAGGACACGCCGGGTCCGCCCATCACGCCATTCAGATAGCCCACCAGCCAGGCGCCGAGGAACGCGCCGAGCGCGCCGAAGCTGTTGATCAGCCCCATCGACACGCCGGAGACGTTGCGCGGCAGCAGCTCCGGAATTAACGCAAAGAACGGGCCGTACGGCGCATACATGCAGGCGGCGGCGATCACCAGCAGCGCATAAGAGAACCAGAAGGACTGGTTGCCAATCATCCAGGAACCGAAGAAGGCAATGGCGGCAATCAGCAGCAATGGCCAGATGAACAGCTTACGATTCTGGAACTTATCCGACAACCAGGAGACCGTCAGCATCAGGCAAATGGCCGCCAGATACGGGACCGCCGCCAGCCAGCCGACCGCCACGATATCCATCTGCGCCGCATTTTTCAGAATCGAAGGCATCCACATCATGAAACCGTACACCCCGATGCTCCACAGCGCATGGACGGCGCAGAGCATGACCACATTGCGCGAACGCAGCGCCTCGCCATAGTTGCGTACCGGCTTGATATGGCTCTGTTCGCTGTCCATCGCCTGCTGCAGGGTCTGTTTCTCCTGCGCGTTAAGCCATGAGACCTCGGACGGCTTGTCCCGCACCAGAATCCACCAGCAGATCGCCCACAGCATCGCCGGAATACCTTCAATGATAAACATTTCACGCCAGCCCCAGGCCTGGATCAGGTAGCCGGAGACGATGGACATCCACAATACCGTCACCGGGTTGCCAAGGATCAGGAAGGTATTGGCCCGCGAACGCTCGGTTTTGGTAAACCAGTTGCTGATATAAATCAGCATCGCCGGCATCACCGCCGCTTCCACCACCCCGAGAATAAAACGAATCGCCATCAGCATCGGAATATTGCTGACAAACCCGGTAGCCGCCGCGCAAAAGCCCCATAAAACCAGGCTGCAGAAAATCATTTTACGTACGCTGCGTTTTACCGCATATATCGCACCGGGAACCTGGAAAAAGAAATAACCCAGAAAGAATAACGCGCCAATAAGCGATGCGGTCCCTTTGGTAATGCCTAAATCACTTTCAATTCCCGCTGCGGCGTCAAAACCATAATTCGCGCGGTCGAGATAGGCCAGACTATAGGTAATAAAGATAATAGGCATTAAATACCACCAGCGACGCGCTGGTAATTTCGCGAGCATTTGCATATGCCATCCTCAGATTATGTGCATAATCAAACTGGTTTAATTATTTTATTATTCGTCGTCTTTCCGCGGGTTAAGACCGCAGACGAGAAAGACGACGAGCGCTTCACACGGCGGCAAGCATCCCGCCATCGACAAACAACAGGTGGCCATTCACAAAATTTGCCGCCGGGGAGGCCAGATACACCGCAGCGCCAATTAATTCTTCCGGTTTCCCCCAACGCGCGGCCGGAGTACGCTGATATAGCCAGGCGGAAAACGCCTCATCATTGACCAACGGCGCGGTCATTTCTGTCGCGAAATAACCCGGAGCAATCCCGTTGACCTGAATATTATATTCCGCCAGCTCGACGCACATGCCGCGGGTGAGCATTTTGACCGCCCCTTTCGATGCGGCGTACGGCGTAATGGTCTTGCGACCTAATTCACTCTGCATCGAACAAATGTTAATTATTTTCCCCGCCCGACGCGCCATCATATATTTGGCCACCTGCTGCGAAACGAGGAACACGCCCTTCTGGTTGACCTCAATCACCCGATCCCACTCCTCCTCAGGGAATTCGCTAAACGGGTAACGACGCTGAATACCGGCGTTATTGACCAAAATATCAATCGCGCCGATCTCCGCCTCAATGCGGGCGATCGCCTGTTCAACTTCCGCCGAACGGGTGACGTCAAAAGCGACCCCTACCGCACGATAGCCGAGGTCCACCAGCGCCTGCGCCGCGCGATCCGCTTTCTGTTGCGTCCGGTCATTGATGATGATCTCCGCCCCGTACTGCGCCAGGCCTTCGGCCAGCAGGTTACCGATGCCGCGGGCTGAACCGGTGATCAATGCGCGCTTGCCGGATAAATCGAATAGATTCTTCATAAAATCTCTTTTTTAAGTACTGTTATGCGTAACTGTATACGCGTAACAGTAGACATTTAAAGAGGGAGAGACAGAGAAATGATTAATTTGTGATCAGTGCGACATTTACGCAAAGAGAGGCGCTGGATGCGGCATTGGCGCCTGGCGCGCCAATGCCGGGAAAGAAGAGACTAGGCGGCGCGACGACGGCTGCGGCGCAACATCACGGCCAGCTGCCAGAGGTTGATCAACACGATAATCGCGGTGGCGATAAAGACCCAGCGGAAGCCGGCCATCGCCGATACCGATGCGCCAATCAACGGCCCGACAACATTTCCCAGATACATAAACGACTGGTTGTAACCGAAGATACGCCCGGTGACGTTATCGCTGCTGTACTTGAGCAACAGGGTTTGCACCGCCGGCAGCATCGCCCCGTCGGCAAAACCCAGCAGGAAGCGCAGGACGCCGAGCTGCAGCGGCGTGGTCACGAACGACATGGCAAAAAACATCACCACCGCACAGCACAGCGTCGCCAGCAGAATGCGCGCGGTGCCAATCCGATCGCCGAGTTTCCCCAACCGCGGCGCGGAGATCAGCGCGGAAACCCCGGGCACGGCGGCAATCATCCCGGCGAGAAACGCAATATTGTTGCTGTCCGGCGCCATCGATTTAATAAACAGCGCCAGAATCGGGCCAATGGAGCCGTTGCAGAGCTGAATCACCAGGGTGGTGAAAAACAGGCTAATCATCAGCCCCGGATAGGGTAGCGAAGCGAACACCTCTCTGCCGCTTAAACGATCGGCTTTGCTGGTCTGCGGCCGTACTCCCTCTTTAATCAGAAACAGCGTGACGAGGAAGCTCACCGTCAGCAGGATCGCGGTGATAAAAAAGACCGCCCGCAGGCCGACATGGTCGGCAAGGAAGCCGCCCAGCAGCGGCCCGCCGATCACGCCGCTAATCTGCGCCGTCGATAGGGTGCTGAGCGCCCAGCCGCTGCGCTCGCGCGGTACCTGGGAGGCCACCAGCGCCATGGCGTTCGGAATATAGCCGGAGGTCAGTCCCATCACCGCGCGCAGGATAAAAAGCTGCCAGACGTTGGTGGCGAAGGCCTGCAGCAGAATGGCCACCGCCATCCCCAGGGAGGCGCGCAGCAGCATCAGCTTACGCCCTTTACGGTCCGCCAAGCTGCCCCACATCGGCGAAACGATGGCCGAAACGAGGAAGGTGACGCTGAACGTCAGCCCCGACCACATCGATAAAGCCTCATGAGAGGTCACGCCCAGTTGGGAAACATAGAGCGGTAGAAAGGGGAGAATTTGGCTAATCGCCAGGCCGGTGAAAAAGCAGCCAAACCAGACGGAGATGAGATTGACCTTCCAGGATTCCATAACTACACGTATTCATTAATTTTTTGTGAATTATTACCTAGCTTAGCAATTTCCATCCGTCGACGTATTACCAGAGATGCGCTGGCGATGAGTTTAGTGTTTTATGACATTTGACTCCCATCGGGCGAACAATTTCGTGGTGAAATGCCACATAAGCAGTACGTTATCCCTAAGTTATCGCCCATACGGCGTGCGGTACGAGGAGATCCGTTCAAAAGCAGAAACGCTGCCCGCGCATCCCGAGATGGAAATGGTTGGCATGAGCGGCATTATATTCCGGCCCCAGCGCGTTGCCGAAGTAGTGGCAGCCGTTCGCCAGCAGCGTTTGCAGCCACGGATGATATTCCGCGTCCGGCCAGCCCTTCAGCACGCTGATGCGGCGGCCATCGGCTAAGCGAAAGCCGCTGATATCCAGCGCCTCCGCCGTCGCATGTTCGCTGCGCGGCGCGTTCTGGCGATGATAGATGTTGCGGCAGGCAAAGCTGCCAAGATGATCGATTTGCCGGAGATCGCTCGCCAGCATCCGGCGGGTCAGCGGTTTCGCCTGCTGTTCAACGTACAGCGCGCTGCTTAGCGCCAGCGAACAGCTGGCGAGGAAACTGCTGCTCAGTTTGACCGTGCCGAAGTCGCGTACCCGCACCACGTTTTCCAGCGGGCACGCGCCCCCGCTGTCGGCAGCGGGCTGGCTGGAGATGAGCCGTCGACGATTCGCCTCCTCCAGCAGACCGGCGCACTGCGCGGGCGTCAGTCGCCGCAGCTTGAACTGGCTGATAGTCCCCGGCGGGTCTTCCAGACGGAGCGGCGCCAGCGGATTATACGACGGGGGAAGATAACGATATCCGACGTAGCCGGCCGCCAGTAGCGCCAGCACAGCGATAAGACCCTTTCCTTTCACGCCGCCTCCCGTCGCTTTGCAATGTGAATATTATGGCAGCCATGCGGCGCTTACACATGCTATGTTATGCGTTTTGTTGTCATCAGGATGGAAGTTGAAATGGCTAAGATGAGGGTTGGGATCGTTTTTGGCGGTAAGTCGGCAGAACACGAAGTGTCGCTGCAGTCGGCGAAGAATATCGTTGAAGCGATTGATAAGACGCGCTTCGACGTGGTTCTGCTGGGGATTGATAAACAGGGGCTCTGGCATATCAACGACGCCGGTAACTATCTGTTAAATCCGCACGATCCCGCCCGTATTGCGCTGCGTCCCTCTGACGTCACTCTGGCGCAAATCCCGGGCCGCAACGCACAGCAGCTGATCGATGCCGACAGCGGCCAGCCGCTGGCAGCCATCGACGTCATTTTCCCGATTGTCCACGGTACGCTGGGTGAAGACGGCTCGCTGCAGGGCATGCTGCGGATGGCTAACCTGCCCTTCGTCGGTTCCGATGTCCTTGGCTCCGCGGCCTGCATGGACAAAGACGTCACCAAACGTCTGCTGCGTGACGCCGGCCTCTCTGTTGCCCCGTTCGTCACCCTGACCCGCGCCAACCGCCAGCAGTTCAGTTTTGCTGAAATTAAAGAAAAACTGGGCCTGCCGCTGTTTGTGAAACCGGCAAACCAGGGTTCTTCGGTTGGGGTCAGCAAAGTGAATAGCGAAGAGCAGTACCAGCAGGCGGTGGCGCTGGCCTTTGAATTCGACCACAAAGTGGTGGTTGAGCAGGGGGTTAAAGGCCGCGAGATCGAATGCGCGGTATTGGGCAACGACTTCCCCCAGGCCAGCACCTGCGGCGAAATCGTGCTGAACAGTGAATTCTATGCCTACGATACCAAGTACATTGACGATCAAGGTGCCAAAGTGGTGGTTCCTGCGGCCATCGATAGCGAAGTCAACGACAGCATCCGCGCTATTGCCGTGCGTGCCTACCAGACGCTGGGCTGTAGCGGAATGGCGCGGGTGGACGTGTTCCTGACGGCAGATAACGAGGTTATCATCAACGAAATCAATACGCTGCCAGGCTTTACCAATATCAGTATGTATCCAAAACTGTGGCAAGCCAGCGGCCTGGATTACACCAGCCTGATCAGCCGCCTGATTGAACTGGCGCTGGAGCGCCATGCGGCAGACCGCGCGCTGAAGACCTCGATGAATTGATGGTTTCCCCCCGGGTTGCGGCGCGCGGCGTCGTACCCGGGCTAACGGAAGAGATCCCCACAGCCCGGTAAGCCAGGCGCAGCCGGGGAAACCGGCCCCTTACGCTTCCTCAACCTGGCGACGGCGGATAATTTTTCCCGCAATCCAGAAGCTGATCACCCAGGTGACCAGACCGACGGCGTAGGATTGCCAGCCCTGAGTCTCCAGCCCCAGCAGCCCCACCACCCCGTTCAGAATAAAAATCAACCCCAGCGCAAAGGCGTAGTAGTGCCAGTCCCGGCGAATTTTTTCAGTGAGCTTCATAACCACTCCGACAACAAAAAAAACATCTTCGCACACCCGGAATCCGCGGTCTGTAGCCCCGCGGAGAATTATCAAACATTGAGATATTGCTCTAAATTCGACAAAAATTGTCGCCAGCCGACACAATGAGGAAAACAGGAATATTCCTGGGTGGAAATTACCAGCAATCCGATACTGCCAACCTCCGGCCGCTGCCAGAATGATCGCTAAGTAGCAGGTGCAAAACCCGCAGGTCAGTGAAGTTCGGAGGGTCAAATGGCAGAGTTCGCCTTTTCAAAATCAATTATCGGCGGCAAAAAGAGAGGGCCACTCACCAGCAGCAATATCGCCTACGCCCTGTTCGTGCTGTTTTGCTTCTGGGCCGGGGCGCAAATGTTGAGCATGCTGGTGCATGCCCCCGGCGTGTTCGAACACCTGATGCAGGTCCAGGACAATGACCGTCCCCGGATTGAGATCGGCCTGGCGGTGGGCACCCTGTTCGGCCTGATCCCCTTCCTGATCGGCTGCATGCTGGTCGGGGTGCTCGGGCTGATCCTACGCTGGCGCAACAACCGCTAGTTACGCGCCATGCAGCTGGCGCGCCGTTCATCAACGCGTTTGGCAAACCAGGCGGTTGTCAGATTACGCGTAATTTTCGGGCTCTCAAGCTGAATTCCCGGCAGCATCTCCCGCGGTAACGCCTTGCCCGCTTTCTTCTCCGCCAGACGATAAACCTGCTGGTACAAATCGGTTTTTTCAAACGCCAGGCTATCGCCCTTTTTCAGCTGGCGGTGGATATCATCATCGCTCATCGCCAGCTGCCCGGCTAACCGCCGCACCGCCAGCTCGGTCGTGCCTGCTTCATCGCTGTCATAACGAATTAAATCGCCGTCCAGCGCCAGCCTGACGCCGGTCGCTTTACTGACCGCATTCTGGAATGCGGCGTTGCGGCTGGCGTACCAGCCGGCGTTGAAATCGGCAAAGCGGTACAGCGGTACGCTGTAGTTGGCCGGGTAGTTCAGCAGATGATAGGTGCCGAACCACAGGCCGCCGCGCAGGCTGAACACCTCCTGGCGCACGGTGCCGTTGATTTTCCACGGATAGCCGTCGGTATGCTGCTGGGCAAACGCAATACTCACCTGCATCGGGCCGCCGGTATGCACCGGATTGAGCGAGCCAAAGAGCTTCTGCCCCATCGGCACCATGCCGATAAAATCATCAAACACGGCGCTGAGCTGCTTTTCGGTTTTTACGCCATCCAGGCGCTCACTGTAGCTTTTGCCATCAGGCGACGGAATTTTTAGCGCGGTATGCACGAGGAAAACCGGGATGTGCATCTTCTCCGCCCGGCGGTCTATCTCCTGCCAGGCGATTTTATTCAGCCCCGGCACCAGCGGATCGGATTGGTAGTTCGATTCCTGCTGCGCGACGGCCAGCACCGAACAGACGTTCTCTTCCGTCGGCGCCAGCTTCTGGCTGGCGAAGGTTTTCGCGATCGCCTGCGCCCATTGCTCGCGGTCTTTGACGCTGGCGGGCATTTTTTGCCGCACCACCGCCGCCACATCAACGGCCTTTTCGCCTTTTTTCACTACCGGAGCCTGCTGGCTGGTACAGGCGCTCAGCACCATCCCGGCCAGTAACGTCAGGGCGCATGGCGCGATCCGCGGCCCCGCTGTCGCCCTGCTCTTTCCTTGTCTATGCGTCATCCTGCAATCTGCCTCTGCAATTAGGTTGAGGTATCCGTCATTAATTCAGCGTTTGCGTTACCGGCTGCAGCTCTTTGCCATCAAGCTCGCGTTCAAAGCTGCGCAGACGTTTGTAGATCGACATCAGTTCCACCAGCGTCGTCCACGAGCTAATCAGATACTGGAACGAACCGCGCACCTGACCAAATACGTTAGTAATCTGCGTCATCAAACCGAGGGTAATCGTACCGGCAACGATCGACGGAAACAGCAGGAACAAGCCGAAAACGTTATCCACCTGCAGATAAAGAATACGGGCGATGTTGAAGTACATGTAGTGGAAATAGAGTCGGAAATAGTTGCGCCGCACGGCGCTGAACAGCTCGCGTACCGTCGGCGGCGTGGCGCGGGATTCATCATCTTCGCCATAGACCAGCTCTTTACGATACGCCGCCTCCACCCGCTGATTTTTAAATTCCAGTCCCGGCAGCTTAATCCCCACCACCGCCAGCAGGCCGGTCCCCATCAGCGACCACACCACCGCGGCAATCACCAGGCCATACGGCAGATGGCCGACAATCGGCAGGTCCGGCACATGCGCGGACAAGGTGACCAGCACCGGCAGGAAGGCAATCAGCGTCATCACGGCGTTGATAAAGCTCACCCCCATGTCCTCAAGCGTGGAGGCAAAGCGCATAGTGTCTTCCTGCACACGCTGGGCGGCGCCTTCGATATGGCGCAGGTGATGCCAGTGCGCCATATAGTGTTCGTTCATCGCGGTACGCCAGCGGAAGACATAGTGGCTGACGAAGAAGTTATTCATAACGCCAATAATCACCGCAATGATCGCGATGCCAAGGAACACGCCAATCTCCTGATAGAACTGGTTGATACTGACTTTGTGCGGCGTGGCCAGCGCGGTCTGAATCAGATCGTAGAACGGAGCGTACCAGGCGTTGATCGCCACCCCGACCTCCACCAGAAACCAGGTAACGAAGATAATCAGCGAGGTGCCGAGGATGGACCAGTACTGCCAGCGGTGCGGGCTATAAGTAAACCAAAACAGGGCAAAAACGCCGACGCAGAACACGTAGTAGGCGTAAAACAGCAGATAGTTCAGCGACCAGAACCGCGCGGCGCTGATGGCCACATTTTGCGAGGCTCCGGTTAAACGCAGCAGCCAGTCGCCGCCGCCCGCCTGCCAAAAGATCACTGCCAGCAGCGACCAGATAAAGGCAGAGAGAAAAAACGGCCCTGGTTTAGGGAAAAAAGATTTAAACATCATGCACTCCTGCTAACTTCTTTATCGTTATGGTTATGCTGTGTACCACAAAAACGCCCGCCGCATAACGGGTGCGGCAATGAAAGGCGACCGGATGATGAGACCGAATATCAGCAGCTTAGTTCGTCTGCCATGCGCGCAGAATTGTTTCCACGGGTTTCACATGTAAAGGATTGCCAGGGACGGTCAGCGTACGCCAGACCTCGTTGTAGTGGGCGATTAGCGTTTTCGCCTGCGCCGCGGGACGGTTGGCGGTGGTGTGCGCATCTTCGGCAACGGTGATGGCATAACCCCGGCTGGCGCCGTTCTTGATGGTGGTATCGACACAATAGTCGGTGGCGCAGCCGCAAATCACGAACTGGCCGACGTTCAGGTCGCGCAATACCTGCGTAAGACGGGTTTTATAGAACGCATCGCAGGCGGTTTTGGTGACATAAAGCGATCCTGCCGGTTGCTCCAGCTCCGCCAGCAGGGCAAAACCTTCGCTGCCCTCTTCCAGGCCGCCGTCCTCGGCGTGTTGAATAAAAATAACGCGATCTGCGGCGCGTATCAGATGGTTAATTTGTGCGACGCAGCGCGCACGCTCAATGCGCGGGGTCGCAAAGACGCCATTTTGCATATCTACTACCATTACCACCCGTTGAGCCGTCATATCTCTCTCACCATCCGCTTAAACAAACGCTAATCATACCCGCCCGCCGGGTAAAGCGGATATCCGGATGCGTAAAAAAGTCCTTTTTACGCACCGTTACGTTTTTCCGCAAAATATTGACGTTATTCCCACCTTGCTCTGCCTCGCTTCGTAGTATAAATACGCCTTATATCTCTTCTCATTTTTATGGATACCCCAGTTGAAACGTAGTCTGCTCATTTTTGCTGCGCTGTGCGTGGCGTCGTGGACATCGGTCCAGGCTGCTCAACCGATCGTTGACCCGGAATTTGCCTCCAACGTGGTCGATCGTTACGCCAACCATATCTATTACGGCAGCGGCGCCACCGGAATGGCGCTGGTGGTTATCGACGGTAACCAGCGCGTATTCCGCAGCTTTGGCGAAACGCGCCCGGGCAACAATGAGCATCCGCAGCTGGATTCGGTTATTCGCATTGCCTCGTTGAGTAAACTGATGACCAGCGAAATGCTGGTAAAAATGCTCGATCAGGGCGTCGTGAAGCTTAACGATCCGCTGAGCAAGTACGCGCCGCCGGGCGCGCGGGTGCCGACCTACCAGGGGACGCCGATTACGCTGGTTAACCTGGCGACGCATACCAGCGCCCTGCCGCGGGAGCAGCCGGGCGGAGCGGCGCATCGTCCGGTCTTCGTCTGGCCGACGCGCCAGCAGCGCTGGGCGTGGCTGTCGACGGCCTCGCTGAAAACGGCCCCCGGCTCGCAGGCCGCCTACTCAAACCTGGCGTTTGACCTGCTGGCGGACGCCCTCTCCACCGCCGCGGGTAAACCTTATCCGCAGCTCTTTGAAGAGCAAATCACCCGCCCGCTGGGGATGAAAGACACCACCTTCACGCCATCGCCGGATCAATGCGCCCGCCTGATGGTCGCCGAGAAAGGCGCCAGCCCGTGTAACAATACGCTGGCGGCGATCGGCAGCGGCGGCGTTTATTCAACCCCTGGCGATATGATGCGCTGGATGCAGCAGTTCCTCTCGTCCGACTTTTATACCCGCGGGCGACAGGCTGACCGTATGCAAACGCTGATTTATCAGCGTAGCCAGCTGACCCGGGTCATCGGTATGGATGTGCCGGGGAAAGCCGATGCGCTCGGTCTCGGCTGGGTCTACATGAAACCCAAAAATGGTCATCCGGGAATAATCCAGAAAACCGGCGGCGGCGGCGGATTTATCACCTATATGGCGATGAACCCGCAGGCGAACGTCGGCGCCTTCGTGGTGGTCACCCGTTCATCGCTGACCCGCTTTAGCAGCATGAGTGACGGTATCAACGATTTGGTCAGCGAACTGAGCGGCGGACAGCCGGCGGCAATACCAGAATCCTGATAAGATCGCGGGATGGCGCGCCGAAGGATGAGCGCATTAATGCTTCCTTTGGCGAAACATCCCGGCGCTATTTCGGTTAGACTATTTGCTTTCATTTCACAAAATCAGGCAAACCATGACAGATTTAATCACTCGCCCCCGCCGCCTACGTCAGTCCGCTTCGCTGCGCGCCATGTTTGAAGAGACAACACTGAGTTTGAACGACCTGGTGTTGCCGATCTTTGTTGAAGAAGAAATCGACGATTACAAAGCCATTGAAGCCATGCCCGGCGTGATGCGCATTCCGGAAAAACAGCTGGCCCGTGAAATTGAGCGAATTGCCAATGCCGGTATCCGTTCGGTAATGACCTTCGGTATCTCTCACCATACCGATGCGACCGGCAGCGATGCGTGGAACGAAAACGGCCTGGTCGCGCGGATGTCGCGGATCTGTAAGGATGCGGTACCGGAGATGATCGTCATGTCCGATACTTGCTTCTGTGAATACACCTCGCACGGCCACTGCGGCGTACTGTGCGACCACGGCGTCGATAACGACGCGACCCTGGTGAACCTCGGGAAGCAGGCGGTCGTTGCCGCCGCGGCCGGCGCCGACTTCATTGCGCCATCCGCCGCAATGGATGGCCAGGTGCAGGCGATTCGCCAGGCGCTGGACGCCGCCGGGTTTACCAACACGGCGATCATGTCCTACTCCACCAAATTTGCTTCTTCGTTCTACGGCCCGTTCCGTGAAGCGGCCGGTACCGCGTTGAAAGGCGATCGTAAGACCTACCAGATGAGCCCGATGAACCGCCGCGAAGCGATTCGTGAATCCCTGCTGGATGAAGCCCAGGGCGCAGATTGCCTGATGGTAAAACCGGCCGGCGCCTATCTGGATATTCTGCGCGATATCCGCGAGCGCAGCGATCTGCCGATCGGGGCCTACCAGGTCAGCGGTGAATACGCGATGATCAAATTTGCCGCCCAGGCGGGCGCCATCGATGAACAGAAAGTGGTTCTGGAAAGCCTTGGCGCCATTAAACGCGCCGGCGCGGATCTGATCTTCAGCTATTTCGCCCGCGATCTGGCCGAAAAGAAAATCCTGCGTTAATCCCCTCGTCTTCCCCGGTCGCGCTGCGCTGACCGGGGCTGCTGTCCCGACCGTTCCCTGGCCCGCCGATACCGAATATTCACTTAACTGCAATATAAGCGACATTTCCACCTTCTACTGTCTGGGCAGGACGGAGGAGGAAGCGCTATGTTTAGTCTCGACAATGTACTCGACGACCTGTGGCCTCAGGCGAGGCCTGCCCCCTGGCAAAAGAAACTGTTAAAAAAATTACTGCATGAGGATGAGTTTCAACAATTTGCCGCTCGCCATCGCCACCTGAAAGGGCTTGATACGGTCGAACAGGTGCTGGAACATCTCAACATCCGCTGCGCCATTCCGGCGCACGATCTGGAACAAATCCCCGAACACGGCCCGCTGGTTATCGTCGCTAACCATCCCACCGGCACGCTTGATGGCCTTGCGCTGCTCTACGCCGTCTCCCGGGTGCGCCGCGATGTCAAAGTGGTGACCAATCGCCTGCTGACCCATCTTGAACCGCTCAGTTCGCTGTTTATTCCCGTCGACAACATCAACGGCCGCACCGCCAAAGCGGCGCTACAGCAGATGGATCGGCAGCTGCAGAACGGCGGAGTGCTGATCTTTTTCCCGGCGGGCGAGGTCTCGCGCGTTACGCCCCGGGGGATCCGCGATAAAAAATGGCACTCCGGTTTTATCAAACTGGCGAATAAATACCGCGCTCCGCTGCTCCCGGTTTGGATTCGCGCGCACAACAGCGCGCTGTTTTACGCCAGCGCCCTGGTGTCAGCTAACCTGCCGCTACTGCTGCTGATGCAGCAAATGTTCCGCCGGCGCAACAGCAGTCTGCCGATCGGTATCGGGGAACAGATTGCCTGGTCCGCCTGGCACTGCGCGCAAACACCGGCTCGCGAACTGGCGGACCGCTGCTATCGCCACGTCGAACGGCTGGGCAAAGGGCTGCCTGGGCTCTTCAAAACGGAAAGCGCCATTGCCCGCCCCGAAGATCGCGCGCTGCTCAAGCGCGAGCTTAGCCGGACGGAGTGTCTGGGGCGCACGGCGGATGGCAAAGTCATCTACCTGTGGCAGCGCCATGGTCAGGACGATGCGCCGCTGCTGCGTGAGCTGGGTCGTCTGCGGGAAATTGCCTTTCGCGCGGTCGGCGAAGGCAGCGGCAAGCGTCGCGACGTCGACAGCTATGACGACGATTACCTGCATCTGATTCTGTGGGATGAAGACGATCTGGAAATCGTCGGCGCCTATCGCTTTATGCCTACCGCAATGCAGCGGGAAAAACGCGGTCTGGAAGGGATCTACAGCTACAGCCTGTTCCATTACGACGACCGGATGAATGATATCCTCACCCACGGCATTGAACTGGGACGCAGTTTTATTCAACCGCGCTACTGGGGCCGCCGCGGGCTGGATTATCTGTGGTCGGGTATCGGCGCTTATCTGGCGCGCTACCCGCACTACCGTTACCTGTTCGGCCCGGTTTCCATTTCCGGCGGCCTGCCGCCTGCGGCACGCGATCTGCTGGTGGCCTTCTATCGCCTGTGGTTCCCGGCCAGCCATCCGCTGGCGGAATCTCGTCGGCCCTACCCCGCCTCGCTGCCCGATGTGCTGGCGCAGTTCGGCGGGGAGGATTACAGCGAAGACCTCACGCGGCTGAAGTCGCTGCTGGGTAACCTCGGCTGCGCCATTCCGCCGCTGTATAAGCAATATTCCGAGGTCTGCGAACCCGGCGGGGTGCAGTTTATCGACTTCGGCAGCGACCCGGACTTCAACAACTGCGTCGATGGCCTGGTGCTGGTGGATTTAACGTATCTGAAGGCCAACCGCTATCAGCGCTACATCGGGGCGCATCTGTAACCTGAACCCCGGCCTGCGGCGCGTGGCGCCTGAGCCGGGCTACGGCGGGCTTTAACCGGCGCGATAATAGGGCTTATCGCCGAGGATCGTCGCCCGATGCATAATCCGCCGCTGCGGCAGGTAGTCCGCATTGGCGTAATGCTGCGTCACCCGGTTATCCCAGATCGCCACGTCGTTGGGCTGCCAGCGCCAGCGTACCTGAAACTCAGGCTTCGTGACGTGGGCGAACAGGAAGCCCAGCAGCGCCTCGCTCTCTTTTTCCGTGACGTCGACAATGCGGGTCGTGAACCCTTCGTTGACGAACAGCGCCTGCTTGCCGGTCACCGGATGGGTACGCACCACCGGATGTAGCAGCGGCGGGTTCTTGGCCACCGCCTCCAGCCAGCGCTGGTGCTCCTCTTCCGTTTTGCGGTATTTGTACTCCTGGAACGATTTGCGGAAATCATGCTCCGCCCGCAGGCCGCTTAGCAGCTGGCGGAAAGGTTCGGAAAGCGCCTCATACGCCGCCACGCCGCTGGTCCACAGCGTATCGCCCCCGGTGGCGGGCAGCTCTTTCGCCGCCAGAATCGCCCCGGCCGGCGGGGTCGCGATAAAGGTGACATCGGTATGCCAGTTATCGTTATCCGGCGGATTATCGTCATGGGTATCCAGCACGATAATCTCATCGACGCCCGGGGCATGGGGGTAGACCGGGTGAATATGCAGGTCGCCAAAGCGCAAAGCGAGATCGCGCTGCTGCTGCGGGGTGATATTCTGTTCACGCAGGAATACCACCTGGTGGCGCAGCACCGCGTGATACAGCTGTTCAAACTGATTATCGCTCAGCGGACGGGTCAGGTCCGCGCCGGCAACCTGCGCGCCAATATATGGCCCCAGTGGGGTAATGCTCAGACGTTCACTCATTGTACTTCTCCATGCCAGGGCGTCAGGCGGCGCTGCAACGCGCGCAGTCCCAGTTCTAACAGAAAGGCGATTATCGCAATGACCGCAATCCCGGCCAGCACCACATCGGTCGCCAGGAATTCACCGGCGGATTGCACCATAAAACCTAAACCACGGGTGGCGGCGATAAGCTCCGCGGCCACCAGCGTCGACCAGCCCACGCCCAGCCCAATGCGCAAACCGGTCAGAATTTCCGGCAAGGCGCCGGGTAAAATCACCAGCCACAGCACCTGCGCGCGGCTGGCGCCTAAAGACTGCGCGGCGCGAATACGCACCTGCTGGGCGCTTTTTACCCCCGCCAGCGCCGACATCGCCACCGGCGCGAAAATCGCCAGGTAGATCAACAAGATCTTCGAGGTTTCCCCGATGCCGAACCAGATCACCATCAGCGGCAGATAGGCCAGCGGCGGTACCGGGCGATACAGTTCGATCAGCGGATCGAGGATCCCGCGCGCCGTCGGGCTCAGGCCCATCGCGATCCCCACCGGGACGCCGATAACCACCGCCGCCGCCAGCGCGATCACGATCCGCGTCAGGCTTGCCGCCAGATGCTGCCAAAGGGTGGCATCCATAAAGCCCTGCGGGCCGGCAATGGTAATCAGCTTCTGCAACACCTGACCCGGCGGCGGGAGGAATAGCGGGCTAATCAGCTGCAGAGCGGCCACCGCCCACCAGATCGCCAGCACGACCGCCAGCGTCGACAGGCTCAGCGTCAGCTGACGGGAGAGCGGCCAGCGCCACTTCAGCGCCCGCTGACGCGGTTTGTCGTTAATCACCACGCTCATGAGAAAGCCTCCCGTTGTTCAAATACCCGGCTCAGGACATATTCACGCTGTTCGATAAACTGCGGGTCAGATTTAATGCTGCGGCAGGACTCTCCGGCCACGAAACGCCGGCCAAAATTCAGCGGTAACCGCTCCAGCACCTGGCCCGGTCCCGGCGACAGCAGCACCAGTTCAGTGGCCATAAAGACGGCCTCTTCAATATCATGCGTAATCAGCAGCACCTGTTTGCCGGTCTCATGCCACAGGCCGAGCAGCAGGGTCTGCATCTGTTCGCGGGTAAAGGCATCCAGCGCGCCAAACGGTTCATCCAGCAACAGCAGCTGCGGATTTGCCGCCAGCGCCCGGGCAATCCCCACCCGCTGCCGCTGGCCGCCGGAAAGCTGCCAGATAAAGCGTTTTTCCGCCCCTTCCAGCCCGACCTTTTTCAACATCTGCGCCGCCGTTTCGCGACGGCTGGCTTTGTCCACGCCCGCCAGCTGTAGCCCCAGCGCGACGTTATCCTGCACGTTGCGCCACGGCAGCAGGCCTTCGTGCTGAAAGACCACGCCGCGCTCGGCGCCCGGGCCCTCAACACGCTGGCCTTCGAGAGTGATGCTGCCGTGCTGATAAGGCACAAATCCGGCAATCAGGTTCAGTAGCGTGGTTTTACCGCAGCCGGAGGGCCCGAGGACCACCAGCAATTCGCCGCTGTCCAGCGTCAGGTTGATATCTGCCAGCGCCGGTTTACCGCCGTAGTCGGCAGAGAGATGCGAGATTTGCAGCATCATGGCCTCCTTTACTTCACAAAACGGTCGGTGACGTACTGGCTGTAGTCGGCGCCGGCGGTCGGCACTTTACCCTGCTCTTTGAGGAATTTAGCGGTGTCGACGATCGCTTTGTTCACCGGGCCGCTCAGCTCCTGCGCCTGCTGGGCGGCGGTCAGATAGGTATTCCCCTTCACCAGACCCGGGACGTCGGCCTCCGGCACGCCGCTCAAACGCGACAGCTTGCTGATATTCTCCGGCTGTTTCAGCCACTCATCGGGGTTCGCGATGTACGGCTGCTGGGCGTCGATGGCGCTCTTCGCAAAGGCTTTCACGATCTCAGGGTGTTTATCGGCAAAATCTTTGCGCACCACCCAGACGTCAAGAGTCGGCGCGCCCCACTCGCCCACCTGCGACGAGTCGGTCAGCACCTTGCCCTCTTTTTCCAGCTCATTCACCGCCGGTGCCCAGACGTAGGCGCCGTCAATATCGCCGCGCTGCCAGGCGGCGATAATCGCCGGCGGCTGCAGGTTAAGAATCTGCACCTGCCCCGGCTTAATGCCCCAGTGTTTGAGCGCCGACAGCAGGCTGTAGTGGGTGGTGGAGATAAACGGCACCGCGATACGTTTGCCGATCAAATCCTCCGGTTTCGTGATGCTCTTTTTCACCACCAGCGCTTCGGAATTGCCGAGTTTCGAGGCCAGCAGGAAGACTTCAATCGGCACCTGCTGGCTGGCGGCTACCGCCAGCGGGCTGGAACCGAGATTGCCGATCTGCACATCGCCGGAAGCCAGCGCCCGCACGATGCTTGCGCCGCTGTCGAATTTGCGCCAGTCAACGGTCGCGCCGCTCGCTTTGGCGAAGGTGTTGTCCGCCTGCGCGACTTTCGCCGGCTCGGCAGAGGTTTGATAAGCCACGGTGACGTTAACCGCCTGCGCCTGAAATGCGGCGAATGCCAGTGCGGCGAAAAGTGTGAAACGCGATGTGAGTGCCATAGTGTCTGCTTCCCCTGAGTTGTTATGGGTGCAGTATTTCCGGCCTGATGTGTTTGATGAAGTAATTAAAAATTCTGGTTAATAGCCAATCGTTTTTAGATAAATACCGGCAATCGTTATCTGTTTTTCACAAAAAGCGTCAAATGCGCCAGCGCCCGGCCATTCGTCGCAGCGCGGAACGCCGCCGGGAATGAGAAAGAAGTATGACGGTTTTGTTACACGCATTGCATAACTGCATCTGGCCGATTGCCAGCACAGCGCCAGCAGGCATCATAGGATCATGATTCGGCAAGAGAGAAACAACATGATTCGGGTGGTGCTGGTCGATGACCATGTGGTAGTGCGTTCCGGCTTTGCGCAATTACTCAGCCTCGAAGAAGACCTCGATGTTGCGGGCCAGTACAGCAGCGCGGCGCAGGCGTGGCCTGCCCTGCTGCGCGATGACGTCAATGTGGCGGTGATGGATATCGCCATGCCGGATGAAAATGGCCTGAGTCTGCTAAAACGGCTGCGCGCGCAGAAGCCCGGCTTTCGCGCCATCATTCTCAGTATCTACGACACGCCGGCTTTTGTGCAGAGCGCGCTGGACGCCGGGGCCAGCGGCTATCTCACCAAACGCTGCGGGCCGGAAGAGCTGGTGCAGGCGGTGCGTTCGGTCGGCATGGGCGGGCACTATCTCTGCGCCGACGCTCTGCGGGCTCTGCGCGGCGGCGAACAGCCGGCGCCGGCGCTGGGGGGACTGACTCCCCGCGAGCGCGAGGTCTTTGACCTGCTGATTAAAGGCAACAGCGTGAAGGAGATCGCCTATACGCTCGACCTCAGCCATAAGACGGTGCATGTGCACCGCGCCAACGTATTGAGCAAGCTGCAGTGCCACAGCACCATTGAGCTGGTGCATTTTGCCCTCGATCACCAGCTGCTCCCGGGGCATTAATGTCGCGCAATCTTCGCCATGGGGTGATCTCGCTGTTTATCGTGCTGGCCTGGGGCAGCGGCTGGCTGATGCTGTGGACCCTCGGGTTTTACCTGACCCACAACGGTCAGCAGGCGGCGCTTTTTCTACCCCACGGCGTCTACCTGGCGCTGCTGATTCTGCTTTCACGCCGCTACTGGCCCGCGCTGGCGCTACCGCCAGCGGCGATGCTGTTCTGGCTGCACGGCGAACAGCTGCTGAGCGGCTATGCTCTGCTGGCCGCACCGTTCATTCCCCTGTTTCCCGCCGCCCTTGCGCAGACCTGGTGGCACCGTTTTCCCCTTTACTGGCAGCGGTTGACGCTGCTGCTGGCCACGGTGACGGCGACCTCATTACTCAATACCGCCCTGCTGTCGCCGTTTGTGGCTACCCCGGTGCTGCTGCCAGGTCTGGCTTCGTTTACCGGCGGCGTGCTGCTGACGCCGTTCGTCTATCTGATCTTTGAATTTTTACGTCAGCAGCATCGCTATAACCTGCTGGGACTGGATACCAATAACCCTCCGCTGCGCACGTCGTTAATTATCTGGTGCAGTTTGTTCTTTATTATCGGCATCGCTACCCAGGTGGTGCTGTCGCCGGAAATTGAGCGCCTGCTGCTGATCGTGGTATTTCTGCCTAACGTAGTGATGGCGTGGAAGTTTGGCTGGCAGGGCGGCGTACTCGCCGGTCTGTTGGGCAGTATGATGATTACCATCGCCCGCCAGATTGGCGTGGGATTCAGCAATCTGGTGGAACTGGAGATCTTCCTGGCCACTCAGTCACTGCTCGGCATCGGCCTGGGGATCGCCATCAGCCGTCAACAGCATCTGGCGCAAAACCTGCATCATTACCGCCAGCGGCTGGAGAGTGAGCTGGCGGCGCGGCGGGCGCTAACCGAACAGTTGATCCACAGCGAAGAAGACACGCGCAAAAGCCTGGCGCGTGAACTGCACGACGAAATTGGGCAGAACATCACGGCCATCCAGATCCAGTCGCAGCTGGTCAAGCGGGCGCGCGACCCGGCGCAAACCCAGGCGGCAGCCAGCCAGATTAACGACCTGGCCCGGCGGATCCATCACTCCACCCGCCAGCTGCTGCGTCAGCTGCGCCCACCGGCCCTTGACGAACTGTCGTTCGAGGAGGCGCTGCAGCATCTGCTCAATGAATTCGCCTTTGCCGAACGCGGCATTCGCTGCCGGTTTATCTGGCAGCTGACCACCACGCCGGAAAGCGAAACGCTGCGCTTCACGCTGTACCGGCTGTTGCAGGAGTTGCTCAACAACATCAGCAAACACGCCGGAGCCAGCGAGGTCGCGATTACCTTGCGCCAGCAGGATAACGTTTTGCATCTGGAAGTGGAGGACAACGGCGTGGGCATTAGCCCCGGCACCCCCCCCGGATTCGGCATTCAGGGGATGCGCGAGCGCGTTAACGCCCTCGGCGGCGAGCTGACGCTGGAGTCGCAGCGCGGTACGCGGGTAATTGTTAACCTGCCCACAAATTTGCAACAAACCGCCTCGTAACCAGGAAAAAGTCTTAGCCACTCCGGACTTTCTCTCATCCCCTTTCGTTTTCCCTTCCTTATAGTCAGCAAAACGGAGACGACTATGCCCCCAGGCGCGACCAGTGAAATCCAACAACGCTACCGGACGCTACGTTCACGACTGCTGATGTGCATGGTTATTGGCTACGCCGCCTTTTACCTGACGCGCAAAAGCCTTAACTACGTGCTTCCCGCGCTGCAAACCGATCTCGGGCTGGATAAAGGCGCTATAGGACTGTTGGGCTCGCTGTTTTATCTGACCTACGGCCTGTCGAAATTTGCCGCCGGGCTGTGGCACGACAGCCACGGGCAGCGCTGGTTTATGGGCGTCGGACTGTTTGCCACCGGCCTGCTGAACGTGGTGTTTGCCTTCGGCGAGTCGCTGATGCTGCTGCTGGCGGTCTGGACGCTGAACGGATTTTTTCAGGGCTGGGGGTGGCCCCCCTGCGCCCGCCTGCTGACCCACTGGTACTCACGCAATGAGCGCGGTTTCTGGTGGGGATGCTGGAATATGTCGATCAACATCGGTGGGGCGATCATCCCGCCGATCAGCGCCTTTGCCGCCCACTGGTGGGGCTGGCAGGCGGCGATGCTGGCGCCGGGGGTAATCAGCATGGCGCTGGGAGTCTGGTTAACGTTGCAGCTGAAAGGAACGCCCCAGCAAGAGGGATTGCCATCGGTTGGGCACTGGCGCAGGGACCCGCTGGAGCTACGTCAGGAGCAGCAAAGCCCGCCCATGGGTCTGTGGCAAATGCTGCGCACCACCATGCTGCAAAACCCGATGATCTGGCTGCTGGGGGTCTCTTACGTACTGGTTTATGTGATCCGCATTGCCCTTAACGACTGGGGCAATCTCTGGCTGACGGAGAACCACGGCGTCAACCTGCTCAGCGCCAACGCCACGGTGATGCTGTTTGAAGCGGGGGGCTTGCTCGGCGCGCTGTTTGCCGGTTGGGGCTCGGATTTGCTGTTCAGCGGCCAGCGGGCGCCGATGATTTTGCTGTTCACGCTGGGGCTGATGGTCTCGGTCGCCGCGGTACTTATGGGTTTATTGCTGATGCCGCTACTGATGGCGGGCATTACTACCTCTCCCGATCAAAGGATAAAACAATGAAAAAAACGCTGGTCACAACCCTGATGGCTTCCGGCATTGCGCTGGCGACGTTAAGCGGCGCGGCACACGCCAAAGGCCGTCTGGTGATTTACTGCAGCGCCACGAACGAAATGTGCGAGGCAGAAGCCAAAGCCTTCGGCGACAAATATGATGTAAAAACCTCATTCATCCGCAACGGCTCCGGCAGTACGCTGGCGAAGGTCGATGCTGAGAAGAAAAACCCGCAGGCCGACGTCTGGTACGGCGGCACGCTCGACCCGCAATCCCAGGCGGGGGAAATGGGCCTGCTGCAACCCTATAAATCCCCTAACCTCGAGCAGGTGATGGAGAAATTTCGCGATCCGGCGAAGCTAAAAGGCAACTACTCGTCGGCGGTCTACGTCGGCATCCTCGGTTTTGGCGTCAACACCCAGCGCCTGAAAGAGAAAAACCTGCCGGTGCCGAAATGCTGGAAGGATCTGACCAAAGCGGAATACAAAGGCGAAATCCAGATTGCCGACCCGCAAAGCTCCGGCACCGCCTACACCGCGCTGGCGACCTTCGCCCAGCTGTGGGGTGAAGACCAGGCCTTTGACTACCTGAAACAGCTGAACGCCAACGTGTCTCAGTATACCAAATCCGGGATTGCCCCGGCGCGCAACGCCGCCCGCGGCGAAACGGCAATTGGCATCGGCTTCCTGCACGATTACTCGCTGGAAAAAGAACAGGGCGCGCCGCTGGAGCTGATTTCTCCGTGCGAAGGTACCGGCTACGAAATTGGCGGCGTCAGTATCCTGAAGGGCGCGCGCAACCTCGACAACGCGAAACTGTTCGTCGACTGGGTGCTGTCGAAGGATGCCCAGGAGCTGGCGTGGCAAAAGGGTAAGTCCTATCAGATCCTGACCAACACCACCGCCGAAACCTCGCCGAATTCGCTGAAGCTCGACGATCTGAAACTGATCAACTACGACATGGATAAGTACGGGTCAACCGACGTCCGTAAGGCGCTGATCAACAAGTGGGTCAGCGAAGTGAAGATGGGTAAATAAGCCCACATTTTCTGCCCAATGGGCGGCAGACATTTTCCGCCTGCTCGCCGGCGGGTATGCGGTTATTGCCGGGTAAGCGTCACCCCTTGCCCGGCCTGAACATCCGGAAAGCTTATGGCACACACACTTGCACTCCGTCCCGCTAAAAAACGGGATGCGATATTCCTTTTGGTTTTGCTGGGCTGGCTGGCGTTCGCGCTGCTGCCGAGCTGGAGCCTCGATTACGGCCTGCTGGAGTCGACGAGCGATGAAATTCTCGCCGCCTACGGCTGGTCACAGTTCAATATCAGCGCCTTGTGGTATTTGCTGCCGAGCCTGCTGCTGATTCGCCCGTTCCACGAGGCCGGACGCGAGCCGCGCAGCCGCCACTATTTCGACGCCGGCTGGGCGTTCCTGTGCATGGCGTTTATCGTCATCAGCGCCACGATTGAAGGCCGTGGCTTAGGCTACGCCACCATCGTACTGTTTGTGGCATTGGGCGCGATCGTGACCCTGGCGCTGACCCGCCTCGAATGGCTGGGAGGCGACCGTTTCGTCATCGGCGCGCTGGTGGTGATTGTGGCGCTCATCGCCATCTTTATCGTCTGGCCAAGCATCGCGATTTTTATCCCGATGTTCACCAACGATGCGGGGGAATTCGCGCCGCTGGCGTTTATGGTGGTACTTGCGCAGGCGCATATTGTCCAGGTCATCATCAACTCGATCCTGCTGTCGATCGCCGTCGGCGTCGGCTGCACCTTCTTCGGCCTGGTGCTGGCCATCTACACCACCCGTATCGCCATACGCAGCGCCATTATTGGCCGCATCTTCTCGATTCTGCCGATCGTCACGCCGCCGTTTGTCGTCGGCCTGGGGGTGACGCTGATGATGGGGCGCTCCGGCTACGTCACCGAATTTATGGTGGCGTGGTTCGGCCTGAGCAACACCAACTGGCTGTACGGCTTTACCGGCATCTGGCTGGCGCAGGTCCTGGCCTTTACCCCGATGGCGTTTATGATTCTCGACGGCGCGATCAAAACCATTCACCCCTCGCTGGAAGAGGCGTCCTACACCCTGCGCGCCAGCCGCTGGCAGACCTTTAACGGCGTTTTTGTCCCGCTGCTCAAGCCGGCGCTGGCTAACGCCTTCCTGATTGTGATTGTCCAGTCGCTGGCCGACTTCAGTAACCCGCTGGTGCTCGGCGGCAACTTCGACGTGCTGGCGACGCAAATCTACTTCTACATCACCGGTTCACAGCTCGATTACCAGGCCGCCAGCACCCTCGGCGCCTTCCTGCTGCTGTTCTCTCTGCTGGTGTTCTGCATCCAGTACATGTGGATCGGCAAGCGCTCTTACGTCACGGTATCCGGTAAATCCTACCGCGGCGAGGTTCAGCCGCTGCCGGTCACTCTGGTATGGAGCGTGATCGCGCTGCTGGCGGTGTGGATCGCCTTTAACGCCCTGCTCTACGGCAGCATTTTCTACGGCAGCTTCACCGTCAACTGGGGCGTCGATTACACCCTGACGTTGGATAACTTTATTAAACTATTCGGCCAGGGGATGAGCGACGGAGCATGGCCTTCCCTGCTCGATACGCTGCTCTACGCCGGGATTGCCGCCCCTATCACCGCCGCCTTCGGCCTGCTGATCGCCTGGATCGTCGTTCGCCAGCAGTTTAAAGGCAAAAAGACGATCGAGTTCACCACTATGCTGTGCTTTGCCGTCCCCGGCACCGTGGCGGGGGTCTCCTATATTCTCGCCTTTAACAGCGCGCCGGTGTACCTCACTGGAACGGCGGCTATCGTCATTATCTCGATGGTGATGCGCAACGTGCCGGTGGGGATCCGCGCCGGGATCGCCGGCCTGGGGCAGATTGATAAATCGCTGGATGAGGCCTCCCTGAGCCTGCGCGCCGGTTCACTGCGCACCATCACCCACATCCTGCTGCCGCTGCTGCGCCCGGCGATCCTCTCGGCGCTGATCTACAGCTTCGTGCGCGCCATCACCACCGTTAGCGCCATCGTGTTCCTCGTCACGCCGGATACCCGCGTGGCAACGGCCTACATTCTCAACCGCGTGGAAGACGGCGAGTACGGCGTGGCGATCGCCTACGGCTCGATCCTGATCGTGGTGATGCTGGCGATTATTTTCATCTTTGACTGGCTGATCGGTGAAGCGCGAATCTCCCGTTCAAAAGCCAAAAACCAGGCGTAATGGAGCGCACTATGAGTCAGAAAAATTTTGTTGAGCTGCGC
Source organism: Klebsiella sp. NPDC088457 (assembly GCF_044900465.1). Lineage (NCBI taxonomy): Bacteria > Pseudomonadati > Pseudomonadota > Gammaproteobacteria > Enterobacterales > Enterobacteriaceae > Klebsiella > Klebsiella sp. NPDC088457. The sequence continues at coordinate 73,742 of NZ_JBJDNH010000012.1, forward strand.
AACATCAGCAAACGATTTGCCAGCAACACCGTTATCGACAACATCAATCTCATCATTCCGCAGGGACAAATGGTGACCCTGCTCGGCCCTTCCGGCTGCGGAAAGACCACCATTCTGCGGCTGGTCGCCGGGCTGGAAAAACCGAGCGCAGGGCAGATTTTCATTGATGGCGAGGACGTGACCCATCGTTCTATCCAGCAGCGCGATATCTGCATGGTGTTCCAGTCTTACGCCCTGTTTCCGCATATGTCGTTGGGCGAAAACGTCGGCTATGGCCTGAAGATGCTCGGCGTGTCGCGCGCCGAAGTGAAGCGCCGGGTGAAGGAGGCGCTGGCGATGGTCGATCTCGACGGTTTTGAAGAGCGCTATGTCGACCAGATCTCCGGCGGCCAGCAGCAGCGCGTGGCGCTGGCCCGCGCGCTGATCCTCAAACCGAAGGTGCTGCTGTTTGATGAACCGCTCAGCAACCTTGACGCCAACCTCAGACGCAGCATGCGCGACAAAATCCGCGAGCTGCAAAAGCAGTTTGATATCACCTCGCTGTACGTCACTCACGATCAGAGCGAAGCCTTTGCGGTTTCCGACACCGTACTGGTGATGAATAAAGGGCATATTATGCAGATCGGCTCACCGCAGGAGCTCTATCGTCAGCCGGCCTCGCGCTTTATGGCAAGCTTTATGGGCGACGCCAACCTGTTCCCGGCTACCTTCAGTCAGGAATATGTTGATATCTACGGCTACCGTCTGCCGCGCCCTGCGCACTTTGCTGCCGGGGGCTCCGGCACCCTCGGCGTGCGTCCGGAAGCGATCACCTTAAGCGATCGCGGAGAGGAGAGTCAGCGCTGCGTCATTCATCACGTGGCCTATATGGGGCCGCAGTATGAAGTGACGGTGGTATGGCAAGGGCAGGAAATCTTATTGCAGGTGAATGCCACCCGCCTGCAGCCGGACGTGGGCGAGCACTATTACCTCGAAATCCATCCGTACGGCATGTTTGTTCTCGCCGAGGCGGCGTAATGCGTTGCCGGGTACTGCGGCCCGGCAACCCTCAGCGGCGCGCGTTTAAACCGGCAATATCCTGCGGCGTGGTACGACAGCAGCCGCCAATCAGCTTTGCGCCGGCCGCCAGCCACTGCGGCAGGTAATCATGCAGGCGGGCGCAGTTTTCTCCGTGGCGATGCCAGGTTTTGCTCTGCGCGTCGTAGTGCTCGCCGGAGTTGGGATACACCACCAGCGGCAGCGCGGTCAGACTCTGCAGATGCGCCAGCGCGGCGGTCGCACTCTCCAGCGGGATACAGTTTATCCCCAGCGCCACCACCTGCGACGAGTCCGCCAGTGCGGCCACCACCTCCCGCAGCGGCGTGCCGTCGCTCAGGTGTCCGGCGTCGCGCAGGGTAAACGAGAACCAGGCGCGAGCGCGCGGATAGTCGGCGAGCAGCGCCGCCAGCGCGCGAATCTCGGCCAACGACGGCAGGGTCTCACAGGCCAGGAGATCCGCCCCGGCGTCCAGCAGGGCTTCAATCCGCGGCCGATGGAACGCCTGAAACGCCTGGGCAGTGCGCTGGTAATCGCCGCGGTATTCAGAACCGTCGGCAAGATACGCGCCATAGGGCCCGACCGACCCGGCGACCAGCAGCGTGCCCGCCCGCGGGTTTTCCGCCAGATACGCTTCCCGCGCCTTTCGCGCCAGCTCAACGCTGGTGCTAATCAACGCCTTCGACCGGGCCTGGTCCAGCCCGCGGGCGGCAAAACCGGCCGGCGTCGCCTGGTAGCTGGCGGTGATCGCCACCTGCGCCCCGGCGCGAAAGTAATCGAGGTGTACATCGCGGATCAGCTGCGGGTTTTCCAGCAGCACCTTCGCCGACCATAGGCTATCGGCGAGATGACAGCCGCGCGCTTCCAGCTCCGTCGCCATCGCGCCGTCAAGCAGCACAAAGGGCTGGCTGGCAAGGAGCGCGGTTAACGGGTTACTCTGCGACATGTTGAGACTCCTGGGTCAATGTCCGTGAACGAGCCAGATAGTACGCACCCTAACCCAGTGCCAATGACGCCGCCCAATGACAGCATGATCAGATGGCGCGTTTTCATGATGCGCGTTAACTACCCATCGGCTTGTTGCGTTGTCTGCATATGAACTTCTAAACGTATGGACATCCAAACATCCAAAAGAGGTCCGTTATACCCTGCCGCGCCATAAAATGCAAAACGCCCTGCACCATTCCGTCATGCGATCGTCGTGCATCCTGCCCCATTTTTGCCCACCCGCCGCCGTCGGCCGGGCCAGCGGCGCGGGCGACATTCTGGCATCCTCCTTGCAACTCTCGTTCATCTTGATCCGCTGAGGTATTCACGATGACAGGGCAAACCACGACATTAAAAAGAACGCTCGGCAGCTTCCGTTTATGGGGCATTGCCGTTGGGCTGGTCATTTCCGGCGAGTATTTTGGCTGGAGCTATGGCTGGTCGCAGGCCGGGACGCTGGGCTTTATGATTGTGGCGCTGGCGATTGCCGCCATGTACTGCGCCTTTATTTTTAGCTTTACCGAGCTGACGACCGCGATTCCCCATGCCGGCGGGCCGTTCGCCTACGCTTACCGCGCCTTCGGCCCCACCGGCGGCTTTATTGCCGGTTTTGCCACCCTGATTGAGTTCGTCTTTGCGCCGCCGGCCATCGCCATGGCGATCGGCGCCTATCTCAACGTTCAGTTCCCGGCGCTGGATCCGAAATGGGTAGCCTGCGGCGCCTACGTGGTCTTTATGACCCTGAATATTCTCGGGGTCGGCATCGCGGCCACCTTCGAACTGATTGTCACCCTGCTGGCGATTTTCGAGCTGCTGGTGTTTATGGGGGTGGTTGCGCCAGGCTTCTCATGGAGCCACTTTACCGCCAACGGCTGGGCCGGGGCGGAGAGCTTCAGCGGCCTGGCGCTGCCGGGGATGTTCGCGGCGATCCCCTTTGCCATCTGGTTCTTTCTGGCGATTGAGGGCGCGTCGATGGCCGCCGAAGAGGCCAAAGATCCGCAGCGCACCATCCCGCGCGCCCTGGGGGGCGGCATTCTGACCCTGACCGTGCTGGCGATCGGCGTGATGGTGTTCGCCGGCGGCGTCGGCGACTGGCGCACGCTGGCCAATATCAATGACCCGCTGCCGCAGGCCATGAAAATCGTGGTGGGCAGCAGCAGCGGCTGGCTGCATATGCTGGTATGGCTGGGGTTGTTCGGCCTGGTGGCCTCGTTTCACGGCATCATTATGGGCTATTCCCGGCAAATCTACTCCCTCGCGCGGGCCGGCTATCTGCCCGCCAGCCTCGCGACCCTCAACCGCCGCACCCGCACGCCGCATCTGGCGATCCTTGCCGGCGGCGTGGTCGGGATTGCGGCGATTTTTTCCGACTCGCTGATCACCATCAGCGGCATGCCGCTGACCGCCTGCATCGTCACGATGTCGGTATTTGGCGCTATTGTTATGTATATCACCTCGATGGCGGCGCTGTTTAAACTGCGCCGCAGCGAGCCCAGGTTGATCCGGCCGTTCCGCGCGCCGCTGTACCCCTGGGCGCCCGCGTTTGCGCTGGCGATGGCGGTGCTCTGCCTGGTGGCGATGGTCTGGTATAACCCGCTGCTGGCGCTGATTTTCGCGGCAATGATGCTGGGAGGCTACCTGTGGTTCCGTAAAACCGCGGCCTCCCGCGAACGCGCGGCGGTGGATCCGCAGCTGCGCACAGTCTCCTGAGGAGTCGGCATGTATAAAACCACGCTATCAGGCCAGGTCTGGCGCTTTGATAGCCTGAAGACATTAATGGCCAAAGCCTCCCCGACGCGCTCCGGCGATGCCCTTGCGGGCATTATTGCCGATAGCGCCGAGGAGCGCATGGCGGCGAAAATCGCGCTGGCGGACGTCCCGCTGAGCGAAATTCTGGCGAATCCTCTCATCCCCTATGAACAGGATGAGGTGACCCAGCTGATACTCGATACCCACGATAACCAGGGTTTTGCCGCCATTCGTCACCTGACGGTGGGCGATTTCCGCGACTGGCTGCTGGATGACGCCACCGATACCGCCACTCTGCAGCGGGTGGCGCGGGCGATTACGCCCGAGATGGCGGCGGCGGTCAGCAAATTAATGCGCAATCAGGATCTGATCCTCGCCGCCAGCAAGTGCCGGGTCACCACCCGCTTTCGCAATACCCTTGGTCTGCCGGGGCATCTTAGCGTGCGCCTGCAGCCCAACCACCCGACCGACGATCTGAAAGGCATCGCCGCCAGCATGCTCGACGGCCTGCTCTACGGCGCGGGCGACGCGGTGATCGGCATCAACCCGGCCAGCGACAGCCTGCCGGTGCTGGCGCAGCTTAACCATATGCTCGACGATATTATTCAGCGCTTCGCCATCCCTACTCAGTCCTGCATTCTGACCCACGTCACCAACACCCTGCAGCTGATCGAGCGCGGTGCGCCGGTCGATCTGGTGTTTCAATCGGTGGCGGGGACCGAGGCGGCCAACAGCGGTTTCGGTATCAATCTGGCGCTGCTGCAGGAAGCGCGGGAAGCCGCCTTGAGCCTCAACCGCGGGACGCTGGGCAACAATGTGATGTATTTCGAGACCGGTCAGGGCAGCGCGCTTTCCGCCAACGCCCATCACGGCGTGGATCAGCAGACCTGCGAAGCCCGCGCCTACGCCGTCGCCCGTCATTTTGAGCCGCTGCTGGTCAACACGGTGGTTGGCTTTATCGGCCCGGAATATCTCTACGACGGGAAGCAAATTATCCGCGCCGGTCTGGAGGATCACTTCTGCGGCAAGCTGCTGGGGCTGCCCCTCGGCTGCGACGTCTGCTATACCAACCACGCCGAAGCGGATCAGGATGATATGGATACTCTGCTGACCCTGCTGTGCACAGCCGGACTGACCTTCCTGATTGGCGTTCCGGGCGCGGACGATATCATGCTCAACTACCAGAGCACCTCGTTTCACGATGCGCTGTACGCCCGGCGCCTGCTGGGCTTAAAGCACGCGCCGGAGTTCGCCGCTTGGCTGAGCAGAATGCAGATTATTGACCCGGACGGCGCGCTGCGTCTGACCGATGCCCGTCACCCGCTGCTGTCCGTCCTGCCGCAAGGAGAATCGGTATGAATCGCCCCGACGCCTGGAATCCGCTACGTGAATTTACCGCTGCGCGTATTGCTCTCGGCCGCAGCGGCGCCAGCCTGCCGACTCGCGAAGTGCTCAATTTCGGCCTCGCGCACGCCAGAGCGCGCGATGCCATCCACCAGCCGTTTGCCAGCGAGCGGCTGGAACCCGAACTGGCGGCAATGGGCCTCTCAGCGTTAACGGTCCATAGCGCCGCCGGCGATCGGCATATTTACCTTAACCGCCCCGACCTGGGACGTCGTCTGGATGACGCCAGCCGCGCCGGTCTGGCCGCCAGCGGCGCCCGTCCGGCCGACCTGCTGCTGGTGATTGGCGACGGGCTTTCCTCTTATGCGGTGCACCGGCAGGCTCTGCCGCTGATACGCGCGCTGCTGCCCTATCTGCGCACTCTGGGGATCAGCCTGGCGCCGGTAGTGCTGGCCCATCAATCGCGGGTGGCGCTGGGGGATGATATCGGGGAAACCCTGCAGGCCAGGGCGGTGGCGATGTTAATTGGCGAGCGGCCGGGGCTCTCTTCGCCGGATAGCCTTGGCGTCTATCTGACCTGGCAACCGCATCGCCAGCGGCTGGAGTCGGAGCGCAACTGTATTTCGAATATTCGCCCGCAAGGGCTGAGTTATGATGCCGCCGCCTTCAAGCTGGCGTGGCTGCTGGAGCAGGCTTTTTTACGTCGTCTGACCGGCGTACACCTCAAGGACGAAAGTGACAATCCGGCGCTACATGGCAAGGTGAAACCGTTGGGGATTCAACCGGGTTAAAGATTAAAGCTGCTGGAGGCTGCGGCCTGTCGTCCCTTTCGCCGCAACCTCCAGCAGCCTCGCGCTACACAAAGCACACCTCGTTCCAGTAGGCTTCACGCGTCCTGCGTCGCTCAGTATGTTTTATCATGACGAAACCACCGTGTTTCAACATTGCCAATATCCACGCCGTACAGGCTGGCGACCGGTAATATTGCCTCCATCATCCGTTGGGTATCCTGCTGCCCGGCCTCACCGGTAGATAAAAAAGCCAGCCAGCGCGTGATTCGTTGCCATAGTGCTACTTTCATTTTTCCTCCGTCGGGAAGCGATTTGTCTGGCTACATTTCAACCACAGATCCTCCGCTGCGGGAAATATCAATTCCGGGTTTTCAATGCCGAAAGACGCATATTACGCAGCGCTCCCCGGATAGCGGCGCGACGCGCCTTATCCGGCCCCCCCTGATCCATCGCCCCGGTCAGCGCACCGCGGACGGGGAATACCCATGAGTTTGTTAAGTTCTTTTTCGTTATAGATAAGAACTTTTTCTTCTTTGCCGGGGGCGGCCCATTTGTGGGAGCGTGATAGCCACAAAACAAAAACAGGGATTCAGGGGAAATAATCATGCGCATTGCAAAAACAAAAATCGCGCTGGCGCTGGGAATTCTGGCGCTGACCGCCCAGGTTCAGGCAGACCAGCTGGCAGACATTAAAGCCGCAGGGGTGGTGAAAGTCGCTACCTTCGACGCCAATCCGCCGTTTGGTTCCGTCGACCCGAAAACCCACCAGCTGGTGGGCTATGATGTCGATTTCGCCCAGGCGCTGGCAAAATCGCTCGGGGTAAAACTGGAGCTGGTGGCCACCAACCCGGCCAACCGTATTCCGCTGCTGCAATCCGGTAAAGCCGACCTGATCGTCGCCGATATCACCATCACCCCGGAACGCGCACAGGTCATTGATTTTTCTACGCCGTATTTTGTCACCGGCCAGCAGTTCCTCGTCCCGGCAAAATCAGCGGACCAGCTCGACAGCTACAGCAAAGCGCGGATCGGCGCGGTAAAAGGCACCACCGGCGAACAGGCGCTGCACCAGCGTTTCCCGCAGTCGCGCGTGCTCTCCTATGACGATATTCCGCTGGCGCTGACCGCGCTGCGTAACGGCAACGTTCAGGCCATCACCCAGGACAGCACCATTCTTGCCGGTCTGCTGGCAGAGGCCCCGGACAAAGCCAACTTTAAAATCCTCCCTGATTTGCTGAGCAAAGAAGAGATCGGCGTTGGCGTGAAGAAAGGCGAACCGGCGCTGCTGAAGGCGGTGAATGATGAGCTGGTCAACCTGGAGAAAACCGGCCAGGCCGCGAAAATCTATGACGTCTGGTTTGGCCCGGCCACCAAAACGCCTCAGCCGCGTGCGTTTACCATAGAAGCTAAATAATATGTTATCGGGTCTGTTTTCACGCTCCGCGGCTTCGTCCGCGGATTTTTCGCATCTGCAGCGCGCCAGCATTGAATTCCGTAAAGCGGCAAAAAGCTACGGCGATCATCAGGTATTGAACGGCGTGGATCTGCAGGTGGATCCCGGGGAAGTGGTGGCGATACTCGGCCCCTCCGGATCGGGGAAATCCACCCTGATTCGCCTGATCAATCAGCTTGAATCCCTCAGCGGCGGCGAGATCCTGATCGACGGCAAACCGACGAGCCAACTGACGGGCAGCGCCCTGCGCCAGCTGCGCAGCCGCGTGGGCTTTGTGTTCCAGCAGTTCAACCTCTATGCCCATCTGACGGCGCAGGAAAATATCACCCTTGCGCTGGAACGCGTGCACGGCTGGGCGAAACACGCCGCCCGTCAGCGGGCGCTGGAGCTGCTGCGACAGGTCGGGCTGGAAGATAAAGCCCGGCAAATGCCGGCCCAGCTCTCCGGCGGCCAGCAGCAGCGCGTAGCCATTGCCCGCGCCCTCGCCTCCTCGCCGCAAATTATTCTTTTCGATGAACCGACCTCGGCGCTGGATCCGGAAATGATCGGCGAAGTTCTGCTGGTCATGAAGGCGCTGGCGCACAGCGGGATCACCATGCTGGTGGTCACCCATGAAATGCAGTTTGCCCGCGAAATTGCCGACCGGGTGGTGTTTATCGACGGCGGCGACATTCTCGAAGTGGCGCCGCCGGCGCAATTTTTCGCCCATCCGCAGCACGCCCGCACGCGTCGCTTCCTGCAAAAGGTGCTCAATCCGCTGCACCAGGAGAGTCTCGGGTGAGCCCTGTTCTCGACTGGCACGGCGTACTGAGCGGGCAGCCTCTGCAGTGGATCATCTCCGGCTTTCTGACCACCGTATGGGTCAGCGTCGCCGGGATCATACTGGCTACCGTGCTGGCCGTTCTGCTGCTGGCGCTGCGCTTAGGCGGCGGCAAAGCGGGCCGTGGGCTGGTGGCCTGCTGGGTCTCGCTGTTTCGCAATACCCCGCTGCTGGTTCAGCTGTTGTTCTGGTATTTCGCCGCCTGGAACCTGCTGCCACTGGCGGCGCGGGATTTTATCAACGCCGATCGTCCATGGTCGATTCTGCCGGGTAACGTCTGGTGGCTGACGCCGGAGTTTCTCTGTTCGATGTGGGGACTGGGGGTGTTTACCTCCGCATTTCTGGTGGAAGAGATCGCTTCCGGGCTGCGCGCCGTCAGCCACGGCCAGCAGGAAGCGGCCCTCTCCCAGGGATTTACTCCATGGGGCGAGCTGCGCCATATTCTGCTGCCGCAGGCGCTGGCGAACGCCTGGCAACCGATCATTGGCCAGTACCTGAATCTGATGAAGCTTTCATCGCTGGCCAGCGGTATCGGCTTTGCGGAACTGACCTACCAGGTGCGGCAAATCGAAAGCTATAACGCCCATGCGCTGGAGGCCTTCGCCGTCGGCACGGTACTGTACCTGGCGCTCGGCGTGGTGATGGGGATAGCGCTGTCGCGTCTCGGCCCGGGCAAAACCCAGCACAGGAGCACCCAGCATGAACGCTAATCTGGCGGTGATCGCCGATAACCTCGATTACCTGCTGTGGGGACGGCTGGCGGATGGCATTCCCGGCGGCGTCGCGCTGACCCTGATGATGGCGATCGGCGCGGCGGCACTGGCCCTACCCGTCGGGATTCTGCTGGCAGGCGCGGCCTGGCGCTACGGCGGCCTGGTGCGCCGGCTGCTGTTTCTCTGGGCGGAGCTGATTCGCGGCATTCCGCTTATTTTCGTCATTTTTTGGCTGTGGTATCTGCTGCCGATGCTCACCGGAAGCGACCTGCCGGGCGCGGTGACGGTGACGCTGGCGCTGGCCTGGTTTACCGCCGCGTCGGTGATGCACTCGGTGCTCGCGGGTCTGCAGTCGCTGCCCGCCGGGCAGTATGAGGCGGCGCGTACTCAGGGCTTTTCCCCGGGGCAAACGCTGCGCTTAATCCTGCTGCCGCAGGCGCTGCGCAACGTACAGCCGTCGCTGGTGGGGATTTTTATCAACCTGCTGAAAGACACCTCGCTGGCGTTTATCGTCAACGTGCCGGAGCTCACCACCGTCGCCGGTCAGGTGAACAACCGGGTGCAGATCTACCCGCTGGCGATTTTCGTCTTCACCGGCGCGGTCTATTACCTGCTGTGCTGCGGCCTGAGCCTGCTGGCAAACCGCCGCTTTACCAGGCGTAACGCTGACAGGCGCTACGCAGGCGGGTAAGAAACTGCTGCGCGTTCGCGGTCAATGCCGATTTTTGCGACCACACGGCGCAATACTGCGCCGCCGGCAGCGAGGAAACCGGCAGGGTCACCAGCTTATCCCCGAGCTGGAGCGGGTGACTCATAGCCCGGGCGACAATGGTCAGATAATCAGACTCCAGCACCATGTTGAGGCCGGTGATCACCGAGTCCGTACGCAGCGGGGTGATCGCCACCTGGCGATAAAAATGAATCAGCTCGTTTTGCAGCTGCTGGTAGTAGCCCATCGGCGACTCCGGCAGCAACCATTTCGCCCGCCGTAAGGCCATCAAATCGCTTTCATTCGCCAGCGGATGCCCTTTACGCGCCACCACGCAGAACGGCGCGGTAAACAGCGGCTCAATCATCACCCCTTCCGGCGGCCGCATCGGGTCCACCGAACCGATCGCCAGATCGATTTCGCCGCTGCGCACCCCGGGCAACAGGGAGGAGAGCTGCCCCTCCTTTAGCGTCAGCAGCATCTGCGGCAACGCCTGCTTAAACCCCTCCGCCACCGCCGGAAACACCGTCAGCGCGATCAGCGAAGAAAAGCCTACCGTCAGGCGGCCGTGGGTCACCTGATTGATTTGTTCAACCTCGTCCGCCGCCCGGCGCAACTCCTCCAGCACCCACTCCGCGCGCTGCGAAAACGCGCTGCCCGCTTCGGTGAGCGTGATCCCCTCTTTGCTACGCAGCAAAAGTTGCGTGCCGAGGGTCTGCTCCAGCTCACGCAACGTCCGGCTGAGCGCCGGCTGCGACTGACCCAGTTCACGTGCCGCCGAACGGATGCTGCCGCTGCGCGCCACCTGCCTTAGCGCCTGCAGATGGCTCACTTTTGGGAGATATTTCACCGCCAACCCCTATCAGAAAAAAGCATCACCTATAGAAAAATTATATCTTCCCGCCGTTGCAGTAAAGCCCCAGGATGCGGATGGGGTCTCCCGCACACACAACACACACTAATGAGACAAAAGGCGGAAACAAAAATGAAAAGTCAGTCTCAAATGATCTTCTTGCTGTTTATTGGCTACGTATTCGTTTATATCGATAAAACCGTCACCGGCTTCGCGCTGCTGCCGATCGAAAAAGAATTTGGCCTCAACGCGGAACAGCTGGGCTACATCACCGGTATCTTTTTCCTCGCCTACTCCCTGTTCCAGGTCCCGGCGGGCTGGTTGAACGACCGGATTGGCTATAAAACGATGCTGGTACTGTCGCTGTCGGCGCTGGGGATTTTCGCCCTCTGCTTCGGCGTGCTGGGCCTCAGCTTTGGTCTGCTGCTGCTGTTTCGCTTTCTCTCAGGGGTGGGCCATTCCGGCTACCCCTGCTCATGCGCGAAAGCGGTAGTCAGTAATTTCAGCGTCGAAAAACGCACCTTCGCTCAGTCAGTTCTGCTCTCCTCCGCCGGTCTGGCGATGACTATCGGGCCGATTATCGCGGTGAACGCCCTGTCGCTGCTGGGCTGGCACCGCTCATTTGCCGCCCTCGGAGCGCTGGTCTGCGTCACTGCCGCCCTCATTGCCTGGCGGGTACCGCGCCGCCCGCCGGCTCCCGCAGTCGCGAAGAAGGCATCCTCTGGCGGCGCGCTGTGGCGTAACCCTACGGTTATCCTGCTGTTTATCTCTATATTCTGCGTCAACATTCCCAGCTACGGCCTGATGGCGTGGCTGCCGAAATTCTTCGTCCAAAGCATGGGCATGTCGCTGTCGGCTTCAGGCTATGTGGTGGCCGCCGGCGGCCTCGGGATCTGGGTTTCATCGCTGGGAACCGGCTGGCTGGTGGGGAAATATTTTCTTCATCGTGAACCGCTGGTGATCGCCGTCAGCGCCCTGCTCAGCGCCGCCGCCATTTTCGCGATTTTTCATGCCGGGACGGCGCTGACCGCCAGCCTGCTGCTGTTCGTCGGCGAGATCTTTTTAATGGCCACTTTCGTTACCGCTTTTACCCTGCCGATGAAGCGGCTGCCGGAGAACATCATGGGTTCAGCTATCGGCCTGATTAATACCGGCGGCACCCTTGGCGGCTTTGTTTCGCCGATCGTGATTGGCTATCTGGTGGCGAAAACCCACAGCTATGCCAGCGCGTTCCTGTTTCTGTCACTGGCGATGGTCTGCTCGGCGATAGCGGTGCTGCCGCTGATGAAACGCAAAACCGTCGCCGGCCTGCCCGTTGCTGATTGAAGGAGAATCTGATGAATCACGCCACCGAACTGCTGATTTCCGCCGCCGCCGAAGAGGCGCTGCGCTGGCGTCGCCACATCCACGCTCACCCGGACCTCTCTTTCCAGGAGAAGCCGACCGCCGATTACATCGCCCGCGAGCTGGCGTCGTTTACCGGGCTGGAGATTAGCCGCCCGCTGGATAATAGCGTGATTGCCGTGCTGCGCGGCCCGCATCCGGGCCCGACGTGGGCGCTGCGCGCCGACATTGATGCCCTGCCGCTGCAGGAAGAGAGCGGCGAGAGTTTCTGCTCCACCGTGCCTGGCGTGATGCACGCCTGCGGCCACGACGCCCATACGGCGATGCTGATGGGGGCGGCAAAAGTGCTGTGCCAGCTGCGCGATAACCTGCACGGCAACATTAAATTTATTTTTCAGCCGGCGGAAGAAGTGCCGCCGGGCGGCGCGCGGGAGCTGGTGGAGCTGGGGGTGGTCGACGACGTGGAGCATATTTTCGGTCTGCACGTTTTCCCCACCAGCCCGGTCGGCACCCTGACGCTGAAAGAGGGGGTCTACGTCGCCTCCAGCGACAATTTCGATATCACCATTCGTGGCAAAGGCGGTCATGGCTCCATGCCGCAGCACTGTATCGACCCGGTCACCATCGGTGCGGAAATGGTCGGGGCATTGCAGCAGATCGTGGCGCGCAATATCGACCCGGGTACGGCGCCGGTATTGACCATCGCTACCTTCCAGGCCGGTGACAGCTACAACGTCATCCCTGACAGCGCCCGCCTGGCCGGCACGCTGCGTACCCATAACCAGCAGGTCCGCGAAGCGGTGCCGCAGCTGATGTCGCGCATCATTGACGGGATTGCCGCCGCCCACGGCGCAAGCTGCGACATTCGCTGGCAGCAGGGTTACGCCGTCGGCCACAACCACGACAGCACCAACGCCATCGCCCGCGCCGCTATCGAACGCCACTTCCCGGCGGGGACCCTGAAGCTGGAGGATCGGCCGCTGTTTGGCAGCGAAGATTTCTCCTCCTATCAGGAAAAGGTTCCCGGTACCTTCCTGTTTATCGGCTGCGGCAACAAGGAAAAAGGGGCCGTCTGGAACGTGCATAATCCGCATTTCCGCATCGACGAAGATGCCCTGGCCGTCGGTATCAAAACCCACATTGCGCTGGTCAGCCCGCTGCTGAACGACGAATAAAGGGCTTTTTCCGCATCTGACGCGCTGCGCCAGATGCGGCTTCCACCGCTTTTCCCCGCGCTATCGCTGGCGCAATAATCTCGCCGTTCACTATTTTTTCGCCTTACCGTCATCTAACGATCACATAAAACGCCATTAATAGTGCCAGTTTAATGACGAACCTGGACGCTCTTATGAATAGTTCTCTTGCCGCGGTAACCGACATCGATTATCCGCATTTGCTTCAGCCGAATACCGTCCGGCAGCGAAAAGTCTTAAGCGTGCGCAACCTGAATAAGTCTTACAACGCACAACAAGTCGTGCTGGATAACGTCAGCTTTGACCTTCATGCCGGCGAACTGGTGGGGGTTATCGGCCGTTCCGGCGCCGGTAAATCGACCCTGCTGCATGTGCTGAACGGTACTCATAGCGCCACCGGCGGCGAGATCCTCAGCTACCCGGAAGTGGGCATGCCGCATGACGTGGCGAAACTCAAAGGCCGCGCGCTGAACGCCTGGCGCAGCGAGTGCGGAATGATTTTCCAGGATTTTTGCCTGGTGCCGCGTCTCGACGTGCTGACTAACGTACTGCTGGGCCGCCTGAGCCAGACCTCGACGCTGAAGTCGCTGTTCAAAGTCTTCCCTGACGCCGACCGCGCCCGCGCCATCGCGCTGCTGGAATGGATGAATATGCTGCCGCATGCGCTGCAGCGGGCGGAAAACCTTTCCGGCGGCCAGATGCAGCGCGTCGCGATTTGTCGCGCGCTGATGCAGAAGCCCGGCATTTTGCTGGCCGATGAACCGGTCGCCTCGCTCGATCCGAAAAATACGCAGCGCATCATGGACGTGCTGCGTGAAATCAGCGAACAGGGCATCAGCGTGATGGTGAACCTGCACTCGGTAGAACTGGTGAAAGAGTATTGCACGCGGGTTATCGGCGTAGCGAAGGGCAACATTATTTTTGACGACCATCCCTCACAGCTGAACCAGGATATCCTGCACCGGCTGTACGGTGATGAAATTAGCCAATTGCATTAATTTCCACTCACACGGACAAAATAATGAAACAATACATCACTGGCGCAGTTCGTTTCTCCGCAGCGGTCGCGGGAATGATGATGGCATGGCAGGCAGGTGCGGCGGAGCAGCCGAAAGAGCTAAACCTGGGGATCCTCGGCGGGCAGAACGCCACCCAGCAGATTGGTGATAACCAGTGCGTAAAACAGTTTCTCGATAAAGAGCTGAACGTCGACACCAAATTGCGTAACTCTTCCGACTATTCGGGGGTCATTCAGGGTCTGCTGGGCGGGAAAGTCGACGTGGTGCTGAGTATGTCGCCGTCGTCATACGCCTCGGTTTATATCAATAACCCGAAAGCGGTCGATATCGTCGGGATCGCCGTGGATGATAAAGATCAGTCCCGCGGCTACCATTCCGTGGTGATTGTCAAAGCCGATAGCCCGTATCAGAAGTTAGAAGATCTGAAAGGTAAAGCGTTTGGCTTTGCCGATCCGGACTCCACTTCCGGCTTTTTGATTCCGAACCAGACCTTTAAACAGCAGTTCGGCGGTACCACGGATAATAAATATAACAACTTCTTCTCCAGCGTGACCTTCTCCGGCGGCCACGAGCAGGACATTCTTGGGGTGCTGAACGGGCAGTTCGCCGGGGCGGTAACCTGGACATCGCTGGTCGGCGACTATAACAGCGGCTACAGCGTCGGTGCCTTCAACCGCCTGATTCGCATGGATCACCCGGATCTGATGAAGCAGATCCGCATCATCTGGCAATCGCCGCTGATTCCGAACGGCCCGATTCTGGTCAGCAACGCGCTGCCGGCTGATTTTAAAGCCAAAGTCGTCGCCGCGGTCAAAAAACTGGATACCGACGATCACGCCTGCTTTATCAAAGCGATGGGCGGTACCCAGCATATCGGCCCGTCTAGCGTCGCCGATTTCCAGCAGATTATCGATATGAAACGCGAGCTGGTGAGCGCCCGTTAATCCCGCCCCAACGCCGCCTCCGGCTGGTAATGCGCGAGGCGGCGGCATGCTGAAGACCCGTCGACGTATGAATATATCGAATAGCGAATTTGAACGTTACTACCAGCAGGTACGGGCGCGGCAAAAACGCGATACTTTTAGCTGGTCCCTGCTGTTGCTGGTGCTGTACTTCGCCGCCGGCAGCGCCGCCGAATTTAATCTTTTTACCATCTGGCACTCCCTGCCGAACTTCCTTGATTACATGTTTGAGACCCTGCCGACGATCCATATCCGCGATCTGTTCGCCGATTCTCATACCAAAGGTTCGCTGGCCTACTGGGGCTATCGCCTGCCGATTCAGCTGCCGCTGATCTGGGAAACCTTGCAGCTGGCGGTGGCCTCTACGCTGGTGGCGGTGGCTATCGCCACCCTGCTGGCGTTTCTGGCCGCCAGCAACGCCTGGTCGCCGCCGCCGCTGCGCTTCGCCATTCGCGTGATGGTGGCGTTTTTACGCACCATGCCAGAGCTGGCGTGGGCGGTGATTTTCGTGATGGCTTTCGGCATTGGCGCCATCCCCGGCTTTCTGGCGCTGATGCTGCACACCATCGGTAGCCTGACCAAACTGTTTTACGAAGCGGTGGAAAGCGCGCAGGACAAGCCGGTACGCGGGCTGATGGCCTGCGGCGCCTCGCCGATACAGCGGATCCGTTTTGCGCTGTGGCCACAGGTTAAACCGATTTTTCTCTCCTACGGTTTTATGCGCCTGGAGATCAACTTCCGCTCATCCACCATTCTTGGGCTGGTGGGCGCCGGCGGGATCGGTCAGGAGCTGATGACCAACATCAAACTGGATCGTTACGATCAGGTCAGCATCACGCTGCTGCTGATCATCATCGTGGTGTCGCTGCTGGATATGCTGTCCGGTCGCCTGCGGCAGTGGGTACTCGAGGGGAAAAAATGAGTCGTCAATGGCAAAGCCAACCGGATGTCGCCGCCAGCCGTCGACAGCACCGGGAATTGTATCAGGCCCAGGGGCGCTATTTGCGTTACGTCGGACTGCTGACCCTGGCCTGCGTGCTCTATTATGCGTGGTTTTTTACCCGCTTCGGCATCAGCGGCGAGCAGCTTACCACCGGGCTGCAGCAAATCAGCCGCTACCTGATGCGGATGTTTGTCTGGCATGACTTTTTCAACTGGCCGTTCCGCTACTATTTCACGCAAATCGGCATCACCCTGGCGATTGTCTTCGTCGGAACCCTGACCGCGACGGTCATCGCATTGCTGCTCTCTTTCCTCGCGGCGCGCAACATAATGCGCGGCTTGATTCCCGGGTTTATCGCCCTGCTGATGCGCCGCCTGTTTGACGTGCTGCGCGGTATTGATATGGCGATCTGGGGGCTGATTTTTGTCCGCGCCGTGGGCCTCGGGCCGCTGGCCGGGGTGCTGGCCATTATCATGCAGGACACCGGGCTGCTCGGGCGGCTATATGCCGAAGGACATGAAGCGGTTGACCGTTCGCCGGGGCGCGGGCTGACCGCGGTGGGCGCAAACGGTCTGCAGAAGCACCGCTTCGGCATTTTTACCCAATCCTTTCCGACGTTTCTGGCGCTGAGCCTGTATCAGATTGAGTCGAATACCCGTTCGGCGGCGGTACTGGGCTTCGTCGGCGCGGGCGGTATCGGCCTGATTTATGCGGAAAACATGCGTTTGTGGAACTGGGACGTGGTGATGTTTATCACCCTGCTGCTGGTGGCGGTGGTCATGGTGATGGATACGCTCTCCGCCTGGCTGCGCCGCCGCTATATTGGCGGCCACGTGGTGCCGCTGTTCAAAGCGAATTAACCCGCTCCCCGGTCGCGCTGCGCTTACCGGGGCGACGGATGACTGCGGCCGCAGGGATTCGCTCAGAGCCGCCATTCCAGCACCGGCCAGCGGTGGGTGGCATTCGCCGCCGCCAGCTGCGGGCAGGGATTGACCAGCCAGACGTGGTCCGCGTGCAGGCACAGCGGCAGGTCGTTAATCGAATCGGTATAGAACGTCACCTGGCCGCTCTCATGCGGCCAGGCTTTCTGCCACGCCGCCAGCCGCACCACCTTCCCCTGCTGGTAGCTTGGCGTGCCGGCAATCACCCCGCTATAGCCGCCATCCGCCATCTCCACATCGATGCCTAACGCCTGCTCAATCCCTAGCGCCGACGCCACCGCGCGCACCAGCAGGCTCACCGAGGCCGAAATCACCAGCATCTGCTCGCCTTGCGCCCGCAGGGTCTGCAGCCGATCCCACGCCTGGGGATAGACGCGCGGCAGGATCTCCTCGCGCACGCAGCGGGCAACCAGCGCATCGACTTCCGCCTGCGGCACGCCGATCAGCGGCGCCTGGATTAAGGCAACATAGTCGGCAATATTCATTTCGCCGCGATCGTAATCGTCCATCAGCATCGCTTCGCGCGCCAGATAGTCCGGATCGCTCACCCAGCCTTCCCTCACCAGAAACCGGCTCCATATCGTGCTGCTGTCACCCTTAATCAAAGTATTATCCAGATCGAATATCGTCAGATTTTTGGCCATCGTTCATGTTTCCTCATCAGCAAAATGGGTTCAGCAGAGCATGCTTAACCAGGATGACAGCAGAATGACTCTCCCTGTCGGCCAGGCAAAGGGTAGCAAAAAGCGCCAAAAAGAGGTCAGATTAATGGATCGGCGGCGATATGCCACCACCGTGATGGCTGCGCCGCTGCCGCGAAATTTATCCCTGGACGCTCATCGCCAGCAGCACCGTCATCAATAGCAGCGGGTATATTCGCGCGTGCCAGCGGTCCGGCAGGCGCCCGAGCCAGCGGGCCGCCATCCTCAGGCCCAGCCAGCTCCCGGCCACCAGCAGCCCCGCGGCCGAAAGCCAGATATCGCCGATAAATCCGCCGGGTAAACGCGTCGGCGACAGCCATGCCAACACCAGCCAGGTTAGGGTGGCGCTCGCCGCCAGCGGCAGCGTCAGCAGGTTAGCCATCGCCGCCGCCTGCGCCATCGCCGCGCCGCGCCGACGCATCAGCGGGACGGTCATCACGCTACCGCCGACGCCGAGAAACGCGGCAATCAGGCCAATCCCCCCGCCCGTCGCCAGTTCACGCGCCGCCGTCGGAGCGGGCCGCGGCGTGGCCGGAGCCATAAACCCCGGTCGCAGGTAGCAGTCGAGGATCGTCGCCAGCAAATAGGCGATAAATAGGCCGCGGATCCACTCCCCTTTTACCGACAGCGCCAGCACAGCGCCGGCTATACCGCCGGCGGCGATGCCGATGAACATCACCCGCAGAGGACGCCAGCAGAGGGTTCCAGCCCGCAGATGACGCCAGGTCGCCAGCAGCGCCGCACAGAGCATTACCAGCGCGGAGGTCGCCACGGCAATCTGCATCGCCTGCGCGCCAATATCGCTGTGCATCCCCCAGATCGCCGTCACCAGTAAATAGATAAGCGGTACGGTGACAAAACCGCCGCCAAAACCAAAGAGCCAGGTCGTCACCCCGCACACCACGCCGCAGAAAAAAAGCCAGCACATCATCGGATACTCCTCCATTCAGAGCAGTCACGATATAGAATAACCCCATGGCTGACTTACGATTAAAAGCCATCATCTTATGAATTTCAGCCAGGATCATGATTCATGCGCAACATTGCCGTTAATGATGTCGACCATCTCCCGCGCCGGGTGCTGGCGCTGGGCAGCGATTACCCGGCCAATACCCAGCTGGCGCGCCACAGCCACCGCCGGGCGCAGTTTCTCTATGCCATGAACGGGCTGATGAAGGTGGAGACGGATGATGGTCACTGGCTGGTTCCGCCGTACAGCGGCGTGTGGATCCCGGCCACTAAACCGCACCGGGTGTGGATGCCGGGGGTCAGTACCCACAGCCTGTACATTGAACCGGAGGCGGCGCCGCGCGCCGGTGAACGCTGCGAGGTTGTCCAGGTCTCGCCGCTGCTGCACCAGCTGCTGCTCAGCGTCTGCCAGCTGCCGCTGCTGTATAACGAAAGTGGACATGACGCGGCGCTCATTGAGCTGGTTCTGTACGAACTGAAAGCCGCGTCGCCGCTGCCGATGTTTACCCCCCTGCCGCAGAACGCGCAGCTGGCCGCCTTGTGCAGCGCTTTTTTGCAGCAGCCGGATATTCACAGCGCTCCGCAACGGTGGGCCGCCAGGCTTAATAAGAGCGTTCGTACCTTCAACCGTCATTTTCGCCAGCAGACCGGGATGGCTTTTCGCGACTGGCGCCAGCAGGCCTGCCTGATGTACGCCCTGACGGCGCTGCGCGAAGGCAGAACGATTACCGACGTGGCGCTCAGCCTGGGATATGAACATCCGGCGGCCTTTACCACCATGTTTCGTAAAACGATCGGCCAGGCTCCCGCCGCCTTTGTCCGCCAGATGAACGGCGGCCCGGCCTGACGCCGCAGCCGCCCTTTCGCTCGCGTGGGTTAGCGCACCGCGCTCTGTAGCCAGTCCAGCAGGC
This sequence comes from Klebsiella sp. NPDC088457, assembly GCF_044900465.1. Classification (NCBI taxonomy): domain Bacteria; kingdom Pseudomonadati; phylum Pseudomonadota; class Gammaproteobacteria; order Enterobacterales; family Enterobacteriaceae; genus Klebsiella; species Klebsiella sp. NPDC088457. The sequence continues at coordinate 93,179 of NZ_JBJDNH010000012.1, forward strand.
TTTCCACGGAAAGATCCGCCGGGGCCCGCGCCGTCGGCTGACCCGCTTTCAGGATCAGCAGCGTAGGTAAGCCGCGGACCCCCAGGGTTGTCGCCAGTTGCTGATGACGGTCGGCATCCAAATAGCGTGTCTCCAGCGCCGCAAGGTGGCTGGCCAGGGACTCATGCCGCAGCAGCTGCCACAACCTGCGGCAGTGGACGCAGCGTTCGGCCCCGACGAACAGCAGCAGCGGAGATTCAAACTCGCCGGAGAGCTCGCTGTCCGCGTTCAGCGGCGTGAAGCGGCTCTCCGCCACGCGGAACAGTTTCGGGCTGCGGCGCAGGGTATCGTTGTCAGTCGCCACGCACAGCGCATCGGCGCTTTTACTGTAGGGCCGCACGCCGGCGACGCGCACCACGCTTTGCGCCGGCCCCGCGGGCGCGGCGCCGGGCTGGCGTAAAGTCCGCACGTCAACCGCCGCAATCGGCACTTCGGACGGCTGCGCCAGCTGCGGGATCCAGGCGTACGGAATACGATAGGCGCGGTAAACCATGTTGTTATTCAACGTTTTGCCCCAGAACGGCGAAATATACTCCCAGACAATTTCATGATCGCGGGTCACTTCAAAAATACGTCCGTTGGAGCCTTCGTTGATGAGGGTATTGCCGTTTTCCAGGCGCTGCATATTGCTGATATACGGGCTATAGAACCGATACGAGTCGGTTGGCTGCGGGAGATCCGCCTCATACGGCGAGTAGCGCCATTCGATATCGAGCGTCACCGGGTTGATCTCGAGGATCCGCGAATAGTCGCGCCAGGCGTTTTTCACCCCATCCGCCGACGCCGGATTGGGGGCGCCGTACCCGGCCCAGCCGCCGTTATCGAAGATCAGAATATTGCCCGCCCCCGGTAATCCCTGGGGGATCATATGCGCGTGGTGCTGGCCGATAATCCACCCCAGATGCTTCAGCTGCGGCGTGCTGTAGTCCGGGCCAAGCTGCCAGACAATATTGCCGCTCTGTTTATCAATGATGGCGATGATATTGGACTCGCGGGCATCCCAGATGATGTTGTCAGGATGGAAGCGCGCGTCGCCGGCGTCATACCATTTGTTTGGTCCCAGCGCCGACATGGAGTTGATGTGCATCCAGTCGCCCATCCCGCCGCCGCTGGCGCGCATATTGGGGTTATTACGCAGCGCCGCGCGCGCCGCGTCGTCAAAGCCCAGCTCGTGAAAATGATCGCTGCAGCGCCATTCCCACACCACATTGCCCTGCCAGTCGACCTCGATGATGGTGTCATCGAGCAGCAGCTTGTCGGAAATCGCTTCATTCACCAGGTTGGTGTGGGCCAGAATTAAGGTGTTGCCCCCGTCAACCTGCGGCTCGAGCCCCGGGGCGTAATAGCCCACCGGATTTCCGGTACGCTGATAATCATGGTGCGCGCGCGCCATCCAGCGCGGCGCGTGACCCGGGTCGCTCACCTGTTCATAGCGGTCAAATTTCCAGGTGATATTGCCTTCCCAGTCCACCTGAATCAGATCGAGCATATCCTGCATCCCGTAGCGGGGATCGCGTTCGCCGCTGTGGCCCAGGATCGCCCCCCCGGGCAGGATCTTATTCGGGAAACCGTGCAGCTCGGGCCATTCGCGAACCACGTTGCCATTCATATCAAGCAGAATCGCTCCGCGTTCGGTGGCCTGAAAAACGGTATAGCCGCTCCACGCGCGCTGCGGATCGTAGATCGTGGCGCCGGTCGGGTAGACGGAAGGATGTCCCATGTTGTCACTCCTTAAATAGTCAAATCAGGCACAAGTAATCAAGGTACGAATCTGCCGGCAGGCGGCGGAAAACGACTCATCATCGCGCTGGCGCGGGTGGGGTAACGCCAGCGTCACCACCTCACGGATCCGCCCCGGGCGGGGAGAGAGCACCACCACCCGGTCGGCCAGCGCCACCGCCTCTTCCACATCGTGGGTCACCAGCAGCGTGGTGGTCCCCGTACGGCGATGAATATGCAGCAGCTCCTGCTGCAGGGTATGGCGCGTCAGGGCATCCAGCGCGCCGAAAGGCTCATCGAGCATCAGAATTTGCGGCCGGGCGATCAGCCCGCGGGCAATCGCCACCCGCTGGGCCATCCCGCCGGAAAGCTGGGCGGGCAGCGCATGGGCGAACTCCGTGAGCTGTACGCGTTCCAGCATTTCCAGCGCGCGCTGGCGCTTCACCCCGCGGTTCAGCTTTTCATCCGCCAGGCCAAGCATCACGTTGTCGATCACCGTCAGCCAGGGAAACAGCCGCGGCTCCTGAAAGACGATGCCGCGCTCTTTGCCCGCGCCGCGCACCGGCTCGCCGTTAACGCGGATTTCCCCCTGCGTCACCGGCTCCAGGCCAATCAACATCCGCAGCAGCGTGGACTTGCCGCAGCCGCTGCTGCCGACCAGCACCACCAGCTCACCGGCGGCGATATCGAGGCTGAAATTGTCTAATGCCGTCACCTGTTGCCAGGATTTATGCACATGGCGAAAAGAGACCAGGGTCGAGTCGGTCATCGTTGCTCCCGTTGGCGCCAGCGGGTGGCGCGAGATTCCAGTAAACGTCCGCCTTTATCCAGCGCGGCGCCGGTGATACCAATCAGCACCATGCCGCAGAGAATGGTCGGCATATCCAGCAGCTGCTGGGCATTGATCATCAGGCTGCCGATACCGGTCCCGGAGGACATGAAATATTCCGCGCCGATATTGCCCAGCCACGCATAAATCAACGCCAGGCGCAGGCCGGCAAATATGCCCGGCGCCGCCCCCGGTAAAATCAGCGCCCGCAGACGGGTCAGCGGACCAAAGCGCAGCACCTTCGCCACTTCATCGAGCTGCGGATCGCGCTGGCTGACGGCCTGCAAGGTGCTGAAAAACATCGGGAAGAAGGACGCCAGGGCGATAAACACGATTTTGCCGCCGTTATCGTTGCCCACCCATGCCGTCAGCAGCGGCAGCCAGGCAAAGAGCGCAATATGGCGCAGGACGTTCAGCGTCGGGGTCAATATCTGCCCGGCACGCGGACGCAAAGCCAGCAGTAATCCGCACAGCAGCCCGGCGGCGATCCCCAGCGCGCCGCCGGCAAAGGCCCGACCGAGGCTCGCCAGCATCGCGGCAGGCAGCTCGCCGCTGGCCGCTCCGGCAATAAAGCGCTGCGCCACCGCCAGCGGCGAGGAGAATAACGCGCTGTCGATCCAGCCCCAGCGGCTGGCCAGCTGCCACAGCACCAGCAGGATCAGCGGCAGCTGGAATGTATGCCAGCTGGCCTGCGGCTTCCAGGCCAGTCGCCCGGTAGCGGGCTGCGGCCAGAAGACCAGCCGGGCATATACCCGGTTCGTCGCCCACTCCATCAACAACCCGCTCAGGCCCACCACCGCGATGGTGACGAAGACAATATCCAGCTGAAACAGCTGGCGGCCCCAGACCATCAGGTAGCCGATCCCTTCAGACGAGGCCAGCAGTTCGACAACGATCAGCGAGACCCAGGCCTGAGATAGCGCCAGCCGCAGGCCGGTAAACCAGCCCGGCAGACTGGCGGGGATAACCAGCCAGCGCAGCCGTTGCCAGCGGGAAAAATTCATCACCTGCGCCGCTTCCCCCAGCGCCTGCGGGATGCTGGTTACCGCCATCTGGGTATTGATGGTCATCGGGACAAGGGTTGTTTTGACGATAACCGCCAGCTTCAGGCCGTTATCGATGCCAAACAGCACCATAAACAGCGGGATCCAGCCCAGGGTGGGGATCTGCGCGAGGGCATAAAATAGCGGCTCTATCCGCTGGGCCGCGGCCGGTAGCAGACCAAACAGCGCTCCCAGCAGGGTCCCCGCCGCCACGCCCAGCAGCAGCCCGACGGCCAGATGCTGAAGGCTAAACCCCCACTGCGCCAGCAGATCGCCGCTGAGGAGCGACAGCGCGGTATCGGCGACGACCGCCGGAGCGGGCAGGATTTGTTCCGGCATCCAGCGCTCCACGGCGGCGATGTGCCACACCAGCACTAACAGCGCGGGCAGCAACAGGGGCCAGCCGTTTAGCCTGACGGCAGGCCAGGTGAACCGGCGTGTTTTCAAGATCATCTGCGACATAGCAGTCCGTTGTGGGTGAAATCATCGCCCTATCACATCGCGCCTCGCCGCCTCCCGCCATTGCGTTTGCTGAATAATCCCGATGCAGCAAATGCATCTCAGCCTGGCGGACAGGCGGGCCCTGATTTAGCTTATTTTTGCCTTTGCTCTGCGAATAAAAGCATTTAACAGCACGCGCCAGGCCTCTTTAGGGTGAGAAAAAACTCAGGGAGTCACCACCAATGATGAAAGCCTTTTTTACCCGTACAGCGCTGGCGCTGGTCGCCGCGATCGCACTGATGGCCAGCGCGCAGGCCGGGAGCCTGCACACCATTCGCATTGGCGTTCCGGATCAGAGCGCCGGCAGCAAACCGTTCATTGAAGGGCCGGTCGGAATGGCGTTTATCCGCCATCAGCTGGAGGCGGTGTTTAAACCGCAGGGCGTGGAGGTCCAGTGGCAGTTCTTTAAGGGCGCCGGACCGGCGGTGAATGAAGCGCTGGCCAACCAGCAGCTCGATTTTGTCTATCTCGGTGACCTGGCGGCGATTATCGGCAAAGCCAACGGCCTGCCGACCCGCCTGCTGCTGGGCAGCCGCGGTTCGGAATCTTACCTCGCCGCCACCCGGGCATCGGGAATTAAACAGCTGGCGGACCTGAAAGGTAAACGCGTGGCGGTGTATCGCGGTACCGCAGACCAGCTGGCCTTCGATCGCGCCTTGCAGACCGTCGGGCTTAGCGAACGCAATATGCAGGTCATTAATCTGGACTGGAGCGCCGGGAAAGCCGCGCTGGCGGCCGGCCGGGTTGATGCGGTATGGGGCGGCGTCTCGCTGCTGGCGCTGCGCGGCGACAAAATTGACGTGGTGGTGAAAAGCGGTGATTCCGGTCGCCAGAATACGACCCAGGCGGGTTTTCTCGGAACTCAGGCGTTTATTCAGGCCTGGCCGCAGGCCACCCAGCAAATTATCGATGTGCTGGTGAAAAACGCGGCGGAAATCAGCAACCCGGCGAATCGCGAGGCCTGGTCGGCAGAGATGGCGCAGCAGAGCCAGATTCCACAGGCGCTGTTCCTTGAAGATCTGCAGCCGCAGGATCTCAACTTCAGCACCTCGCCGCGTATCGACCCGTTCCTGACCGACAGCTTCAGCAGCAGCGTTGAACAGGCCAAAACGGGCCGCCTCATTCGCAACGCCTTTACGGTGACGCAGTGGGTCGACGGGCAGTTTGTCGAACAGGCGCTGAAGACGCAGCGGCTGGAAAACCACTGGCCGCAGTACGATGCCAAAGGCCAGGCGGAGAACGCCGGCTAAGCCTCCTCCTCCGGCGCCAACAGCGGGTTCTGATGCTGGCGGTCGGTATGCAGGATAATATCGATAAATCGGGTGACCAGCGGCGAAAGCACGGCGTGAATCGGGGTGATCACCGCAAACCGGGTCTGCATCAACCGCCACTCTTCCGGGAGGTCGCTGAGCTCAAGCTTCACCAGGCGATGGCTATGCTGGCACAGGGCGAAACCGTCTTCGCTGGCAAAGCTTATCGCCTGGGTGCGCGCCAGCGTCGACAGCAATGCATAGACGTGATCACACTGAATCGCCGGGGTGAAATCCTGCTGCTGACTGAGGGTCGCCAGCACTTTTCGCACCCCCGGGGGCAGATAGGGCGCGGCAAAGGGGTAGCGCAGCATCGCCTGAATAGACACCGGCCCCTGCCGCGCCAGAGGATGATCGGCATGGCAGATGAAGAAACAGCGCTGCGGGCTCAGCGGCTGGACTCGTAGCTGCGGATCCAGCTCCGCATGCCAGCTATCGGCCACCACGAAGGGAAACTGCTGGGTCGTCAGCGCATGATGCAGGGCAAACCAGTTATCAACCTGAAAACGCACCCTCGCCTGCGGGAGATGGTGGTGAAACTCGCCGATGGCCGCCGGAATCAGGCGCGCCGCGGGCGCCGGGCCGCAGCCGAACGCCACCTCGCCATCTTGCGTATCGTCAGCATCCCCCAGCAGACTACTCAGTTCGACGTTAAGTTCCTGAAAACGACGGGCGTAGGGCAGCAGCTTTTGCCCGTGTAGCGTCAGCGTCGGCAGTTTATTCTGCCGGTCGAATAAGGGATGGCCGACGCTCTGCTCCAGCGCCTGAATACTGCGGCTGAACGCCGATTGCGACAGGCATACCGCCTCGGCGGCGCGGTGAAAACTACCGTATTCAACCAATGCGGCAAAATTGCGCAGCTGGCGAAAATCGAGATGCATAAACTTGCCTCACAGGGACCTTGAGCGGACAAAGTACTGGACGTCGCCCCCAGCGCGCAATGGCCGAATGATGAGGATCTTTCACCTTCTGCGCCGGCAATAAGGCAATTAACATCAGATGTGTCTTATCTGCGGTCGCGAAATAGTGTTTCATGATGAAATAATTTATTAACAAACTGCATTACATCCAACCCGCTTATATTTAACCGCGTGAATCAAGAATGTGAAGCCGGAAGTTTAATCTACGTAAGGTTTCGTAAATTTTTCAGCGAACCATTCTGACAATATGGCGGATACGTTATAAATGACCACGGCCCATTCTCCCTCACGAAAAATAACGATATGACGCCTAAACTTGCTCACGCTTTATTATTAGTCCCCTTTTTGCTTTTGGCAGGATGTTCATCCCCGGCGAAACACCCGAAAACCGTAGCCCATCATGCCAACGCCCCGATCGACAGCGGTTCAGATGACCTGATTCCGGTGCTCGCCGCGCTGCACGACCAGATGCACACCTGGCACGGCACCCCCTACGAGTGGGGCGGTACCGATGAAAGCGGGGTCGATTGCTCCGGTTTTGTCTGGCGTACGCTGAAGGACCGCTTCAACCTGCCGATGGAGCGGGTTACCACCAAAGAGCTTCTGCATATGGGAGAGCGAGTGAAGCCGCAGCAGCTGCGTCCCGGAGACCTGGTGTTCTTCCGGATTAAAGGCGGCATGCACGTCGGCTTCTATGATACCAACCAGAACTTCCTCCACGCCTCCGCCAGCCAGGGCGTCATGCGCTCATCGCTGGACAATCCGTACTGGAAGTCGGCGTTCTATCAGGCGCGTCGCCTGCCGAAGGAGTATAACGCGCAGATCACCATGAATAATGACAACCTGCACGTCGCCAAAAATCGCTGATGATGCACAATAAAAAGCCGCGGCCCTGGCGCCGCGGCTTTTTTGATCCTTCCCGGTATCATTTACGCCATCCTGGCATCAGCACCATCAGAACTGATAGGTCATCCCCAGCGCCACAATGTCGTCATCGCTGAGACCGAGTTTATTATCGCTCTTCAGCTGGTTGATTTTATAATCCACGAAGGCGTTCATATTTTTATTGAAGTAGTACGTCAGGCCGACGTCAATATAGTTGACCAGATCTTCGTTACCTACGCCTTCAATATCTTTGCCTTTGGACAGAACATAGCCGAGGGACGGACGCAGACCGAAGTCGAACTGGTACTGCGCGACCGCTTCAAAGTTCTGCGCCTTGTTGGCAAAACCGCCGCTGATTGGCGTCATTTTGCGAGTTTCGGAATAGATGGTCGCCAGGTAAATATTGTTGGCGTCATATTTCAGGCCGGTCGCCCAGGCTTCCGCTTTTTTACCCACGCCGCGGGCCAGCAGGTTCTGGTCATTGGTACGGTCAGAGTTGGTATAGGCCGCGCTGATGGCGAAATCGCTGCCGCCGAAGTCATAGCTTAAAGAGGTGCCGAACCCGTCGCCGTTCTGTTTTTTGGCGTCACGGCTTTCGTTTTTACCCTGATATTGCAGGGTCAGATCCAGGCCATCCACGACGCCAAAGAAATCGGTATTACGGTAGGTTGCCAGGCCGCTGGAACGCTTGGTCATGAAGTTATCGGTCTGCGCAGAAGAGTCGCCGCCGAATTCCGGGAACATATCGGTCCAGGCTTCCACATCGTACAGAGCGCCGAGGTTACGACCGTAATCGAAAGAACCGAAGTCTTTCAGTTTCAGGCCGGCAAACGCGAGGCGGGTTTTCTGGGTGGAGTCGCTTTCGGTTTTATTGCCGGAGAATTCAGATTCCCAACGGCCGTAACCGGTCAGCTGGTCGTTAATCTGGGTTTCGCCTTTAATACCGAAACGCACATAGGTCTGGTCGCCGTCTTTGCTATTATCGTCGCTGATATAGTGCATCGCTCTGACTTTGCCGTACACGTCCAGTTTATTGGCGTTTTTATTATAAACTTCCGCTGCCGGTGTAGCCGAAGAAGCGATAAGACCCATCATCATTAATGCCAGTGAGCTCTTTTTCATTATTCAGTCCTGGTGATTTATTTATACGCGCTAATCAATTCCGGGCGAAGGCCCCGTGAAAAACAGGAGGTTTTTTAACGCCCGGATATTAAAAATTTATGACAAAGTGGAACTTTTTATAAAAAAGAGTATTTAGATGTTTCTGTCATTAATTCGTCACCTGAATTCTCCAGAATGCCCGATCTCGCGCAATAAAGTGGTTCGCCCGGGCACGCCAGTGTTGGCAAGCGGCCTGAGTCCTGTTACAACATCAGCTTGATATCGATATTCCTTTTGAACGGCAGAGAATCATGAGTGATAGCCAGACGCTGGTGGTAAAACTGGGCACCAGTGTTTTAACGGGCGGATCCCGTCGCCTGAACCGCGCCCATATCGTCGAATTAGTGCGCCAGTGCGCACAGCTGCATGCTATGGGCCATCGTATTGTCATTGTGACCTCCGGGGCGATCGCCGCCGGACGTGAACACCTTGGCTACCCGGAACTGCCGGCGACCATCGCGTCGAAACAGCTGCTGGCGGCGGTAGGCCAGAGCCGCCTGATCCAGCTGTGGGAACAGCTGTTTTCTATTTACGGCATTCACGTTGGCCAGATGCTGCTGACCCGCGCGGATATGGAAGACCGTGAGCGTTTCCTTAACGCCCGCGATACCCTCCGCGCGCTGCTGGATAACAACATCGTGCCGGTCATTAATGAGAATGACGCCGTGGCGACCGCCGAGATCAAGGTCGGCGACAACGACAACCTTTCCGCGCTGGCGGCGATTCTTGCCGGCGCCGATAAGCTGCTGCTGCTGACGGACCAGCCGGGTCTGTTCACCGCCGATCCGCGCAATAACCCGCAGGCCGAGTTGATTAAAGATGTCTACGGCATTGATGACGCCCTGCGCGCCATCGCCGGCGATAGCGTTTCCGGTCTCGGGACCGGCGGCATGGGTACTAAGCTGCAGGCCGCAGACGTCGCCTGCCGCGCGGGTATCGACACCATTATCGCCGCCGGTAACCGTCCCGGCGTGATTGCCGACGTGATGGAAAACGTTTCGGTCGGGACGCGCTTCCACGCTCAGGAATCGCCGCTGGAAAACCGCAAACGTTGGATCTTCGGCGCCCCGCCGGCGGGTGAAATTAGCGTTGACGCCGGCGCTACCCAGGCGATTCTGGAACGCGGCAGTTCCCTGCTGCCGAAAGGCATCAAAACCGTGACCGGCAACTTCTCGCGTGGCGAAGTTATCCGCATTCGCAATAGCGAAGGCCGCGATATCGCCCACGGCGTGAGCCGCTACAACAGCGATGCGCTGCGCATGATTGCCGGCCAGCACTCGCAGCAGATTGATGCCATTCTGGGCTACGAATATGGCCCGGTCGCCGTCCATCGTGACGATATGATTATCCGTTAAGGAGCTGAAAATGCTGGAACAAATGGGCATAGCTGCCAAGGCGGCCTCTTACCAACTGGCGCAACTCTCCAGCCGTGAAAAGAACCAGGTGCTGGAAAAGATTGCCGATTATCTCGAAGCGCAGAGCGAAGAGATTCTGCGCGCCAACGCCGAGGACCTGGCGGAAGCGCGCGCCAATGGCTTAAGCGAAGCGCTGCTCGATCGCCTGGCGCTCAACCCGGCGCGTTTGCGCGGGATTGCTGACGATGTCCGTCAGGTTTGCAATCTGGCCGATCCGGTCGGTCAGGTGATCGACGGCGGCCTGCTGGACAGCGGCCTGCGTATCGAACGCCGCCGCGTGCCGCTGGGCGTGGTTGGGGTGATTTACGAGGCCCGTCCTAATGTGACCGTTGATGTGGCCTCTTTATGCCTGAAAACCGGCAATGCGGCGATTCTACGCGGCGGTAAAGAGACCTGGCGCACCAATGCCGCCACGGTGAAAGTGATTCAGCGGGCGCTGCAGGAGTGCGGTTTACCGGCGGCAACCGTCCAGGCCATCGAGAACCCGGATCGCGCGCTGGTCGGCGAGATGCTGAAGATGGATAAATACATCGATATGCTGATCCCGCGCGGCGGCGCCGGGTTGCATAAGCTGTGCCGCGAGCAGTCCACGATTCCGGTGATCACCGGCGGGATTGGCGTGTGTCATATCTATATTGATGATTCGGCGGACATGGCTGAGGCGCTGAAGATTATCGTCAATGCCAAAGTTCAGCGGCCAAGCGCCTGTAACTCGGTAGAAACCTTGCTGGTGAATCAGCATATCGCCGAGCGTTTCCTGCCTGTCCTGAGCAAACAGATGGCCGAAAGCGGCGTGACGCTGCATGCCGACGCCGCCACCCTGCCGGTTTTGCAAAACGGCCCGGCAAACGTCGAGCCGGTGAAGGCGGAGCAGTACAACGATGAGTATCTGTCGCTGGATCTGAACGTGAAAGCGGTCGCGGACCTGGATGAGGCCATCGCGCATATACGCGCCCATGGCACCCAGCATTCTGATGCCATCCTGACCCGTACGCTGCGCAATGCTAACCGCTTTATCAACGAAGTGGACTCTTCGGCGGTGTATATCAACGCCTCTACCCGCTTTACCGATGGCGGCCAGTTTGGTCTCGGCGCGGAAGTGGCGGTCAGCACCCAGAAGCTGCACGCGCGCGGCCCGATGGGCCTGGAAGCGTTAACGACCTATAAGTGGATTGGTTTCGGCGACGATACCATTCGTGCTTAATACTAAGCGGGTGATGCAAAAGTAGCCGTTTGATTCATAAGGCCATTGACGCGTCACCCACTTAGTTTTAACCTTTTACCCCGTGACTCACATTCGTGAACATGTCCTTTCAGGGCCGATATAGCTCAGTTGGTAGAGCAGCGCATTCGTAATGCGAAGGTCGTAGGTTCGACTCCTATTATCGGCACCATTCAATAAAATCAAAGACTTACGTGATTTTCCCCGTGACCTTTGATCCTGTCTTAACACGTCTAAACGCCTGTGTGATGTATGGGCGGTTATCAGTATACATTGCATGGGCAGGTGTGCGAAGCGTCCAACCTGTAGAAGCATGTGAATCTTGCATGACCACTTGCTTTGTAAAACTGAATCGTGCGAACAGGGCAGCCAGGCCCACACAATATGATAACGAAGCTCTAACGTGATCCCCTTCGTGCGGGGGCTACTTGATCATTCTTGCTGTGAAGCAACACGAGGATCAGGCAGTTCATACCAGATTCATTCGTAAGCCTCTGGGCTTTGTATGGCGCTGTGATGGATGGATAAACAGGCGTAAATGATGGGACACTAACCGGATCGGGAAAGAATCCGGCTCTGCCACGGTAGCGATCACCGGAACACAACGATCACCTGATAAATCACGTAATTGATACATTGCCGGATCTTCTAACGAAGTCGCTACGCTCCCCGTTTTCTTATGTGCCCATCACGGCACGTAAAGGTGAAGTATTACCCAAAGGTTTTGTATTTGTCATTGTTCCTCAACTTTGGATAGCCTCCAGTATCTTGATCCGTATAGAAAATTTGCAAATTGAGGTGAGAATATGGCAAACGCGACCAAAAGCGCCGCGACAAAGCGCAACAACCGTAAGATTCATGCCCGTAAATTTCTGGCAACTCCAGAGGGTAAAGCCTGGTTAGCTCGAAAGCAGGAAGAAGAGGCAGAGATCAAATTAGCCAGAGCTGCTAATGCGATGTTTTGATCTTTTCTGTACGGCGCTAAGATCTTGCAATTGTTCAAAAAATGGCAAGAAACACCTTGACACATTTGTACGGATGTTATTAATTTTGTCGATGAAGATTGATGTATTGCCGCTAACTAAACGACCTAAAAGGAAGTTGATATGAGTCTGCAATTGTTAAGAGAGTCAGTCCAAAGACGAAAACCTATTTCATTCCAATATAACAAGCCTGGAAAGGTAGCTGGTGAAAGAATCGGAAACGTCCATGCTATTTTTATAATGCGCCGTAAAAGTGATGGTGTTGAAACTACAAAGTTGCATATAGTGCAAACTGCTGGTGTAACTGATACCGCGCCTAATTTCCCTGAGTTTAGAACATTTGATATAGAAACTTTATCTAATGTTGTGATTCTTGAGAATGAACCAGAGTTTCCAATTAATGAAAAATATAATCCTGAGTATGACGGATACCAAAATGTCATAGCTAAGGTGTAAAATATGAGTCTTAGCCATTCACATGTGATCGGAAGTGATGGCGTTAATGACCTGGTATTAAATATATCAGGTCTTGATACGCAAGAGAAAAACATAGAAGATATATCAGCATGTTTTTTCGCTCATTGCTCAAATACTGGAGCGCCTCGTTTTACATGTAAACTTAATATTCAGAACCTGCAACAGTTGCACAAATATTTGTCCAGCTATAGCGTAATTGCTGATAACTCATCTGTATCAACTGGAAGATTCGTTGAAGTCAAAGATAATTACAATGAGATAATCAATATACTTGAACATGCTGATAATCACTCTCTGGTTATGGCATTGCAGCATCTTGTTAGCAACAAACTGACAAATAATGATATTAATACAATACTTGGGAGAAAAGAATCACTTTCCGAGTATGAGGATATGCTTGAGCATCCAGAAAATCATACAGAACCTGATTGGCAGCGTTTTTTTGAACGTAATGAATGGATATTCGGGTATGGCTTAAAGTATAAATTTCTTAAGATTTTACAAAGAGAAGCCCATATATCAAAAACTGACTTGAATGGTGGTAATGATGTTATTGCTGATTTTTTAATGTCAGATTCTCGATATACAAAAATAGTTGAACTGAAGACACCAACAACAAAGCTATTCACAAAAAGGCAAGGTCGCTCTGACACATGGTTCCTTTCGAGTGAACTAACCGATGCAGTAAGCCAAATTTTGGCTCAGAAAGCAAACTGGGAAATAGAGAGTCAGACGAAGAACTATACTGCGGATGGTAATTTGATTCATGAGGAGTCTTTCGATACCGAATGTATATTGATTATTGGGTCATTATCATCAATTGATGGTTCGGATAAAGAAAAACTCATTAAGAGAAAGACACTTGAACTTTATAGAAGAAATTTGAAAAATATTGACATCCTCTTTTATGATGAGCTTTTAGAACGTTCAAGATATATTGTGAGAAGTGCTGAAATTATAGAGGATAAATTGGCGAATTCTTTAAATTTACCATGAGTATGATATTGGCGTTCGTTGTGTAAGTCCAACTTTCGCCCATTTCATTTTTTTATTCCTCAAATGTCATCGTGTAGCGGCACTGCTGCGACGGTCTGATCGTCACTGTCTCTGTATAATTTGCGTTGCTATATACGCAGATCTTCGCGTTATCTGTCTCCTGTTCGTCCGTTAAAGTTAATGTGATTCCTGCGTGGCCGAGGGCTGGAAATAATGCCAGCACCAGTAAGCTGTTTTTCATGTGTACCCCCTTATAAGTCCATCTCATTGATCACCCGGCTAACGGCTTGCTTGTCTAAGTCCAGATAGCGCCTGGTGTCAGTGATGTTGCTGTGATTGAGCACGGTCATAGCTAACGCGATGTTGTTTGCTGAACGCTTGTAGATGGCATTGCCGCCAGCTTTGCGGAAGCTGTGCGCCGATACAGTGCCATGAATGCCGATAGCTTTAGCGGCTTCTGCGATCTGCTTACTCACTTCCTCGCGTCGTACAGGTGCTTGCTTGTTCATCGAGCGGTTACGCTGGCTCCTGAACACATGCAAATCATGCGGAAACTCAGCACGGCGACGTGCGATCATCTGCACCACTGGAGCCGGAAGGGTGAGGGCTTTACGCTTCCCTGTCTTCTGCTCTTCAATGTCTATCTCACCGTTGATCACCTCGTCGAAGCGTAACGCGACGGCATCACCCACACGCAGTACGGCGGCTTGCATCATTAACGTAACGTCAGCTATCAGGCTCTTGTTATGTGCGTTGAGCCACTCCCTGATCGCTTTGGCTTGCTGTTCGTCTAACACTACTGCTCTGTTCAATTTACCCTCCTATAAGGTCACACATCTAAATCTATGAAGTAAACAATATGATCAATTTCATCATCTTGCAAGAAAAATGATCAATAAATGATCTGTGTTGTGTGTGGTGGATGGCGCGATTGTGTCCAGTGCTGAACGCAAAGATCAGGCACACCCAGATCGAAATTTGCATAATTACAAAATATCTTCAATAAAATCAATTATTTGGCATTTTTAAACATGTGTTTGCACGTTGCCAAATCATCAGATCGGCACGTAGAGGAGCGGCAAAACTGGAACATCACACTACAGATGGTTGTGTGTGGTTGTTGTCTATCTCATTGATTTTAGGTTGGTAAATGTGGGGTTGTTAGGCGAGAGCGGCGCTAACCTGCCAGTATGCACGGATTATGCAGAGTTTATTCACTTGAAACTGATTACGTGTTGAAATGATTAGAATGATAATTAATTGGCGGTTTTGGCATGGAAAATCGCGATTAAAATAAATTTGATAAAACACAAAAAGTCTTTAAGCAAATTGCACCTGTCATGAAAGTGCTCATAGTGGACAATGATCGCTGGAGCCGCACGGCGTAAGGCTTTTAGGCAAACTGATCAATAGTTTCAATTGTTACTATGGCAACTTTACTCCTGTAACAACGGCAATCTTTACCTGCCAATTACCAGCAGATTAGATGCCTATTTGGTAAGGATAACCCCAGGTTAACCTCGGATTAATCTTAGGTGTTGTTGTATGGATGATTCGAAGTGAGCAGGGCGACGAGCTATCGTTGGGTGAAGGGCTGAAAGTAACGTTTTGGTACTCTCGTAATGCACGGGAAAAACCCGTCTATCGAAATTAGCAGGATGAAGGATACACGGGAAAAACCCGACTGTTCAGAATGGATACACGGGAAAAAACCGAGTATTCGGCAATGATACCAGGGAAAAACCCGTCCAATAGAAAGAGATTTTAGAAATCGATTCTAAAGAAAGAGATTTCTAAAAGATCTGTGTTTTTGCGCTTGTCGCAAGATCTTTTGCCTGGCGTCTATCGCCGTCACTCCTGGCAAGTAACCTCCTTCGCTACCCTGTCGGGCTTCGGGGTTAGCCCCGTTCCGCTCACGACGCAGCAAAGCGTAATCTCTTTACAAGTTGGGATTGTGCCAGGCTTTGGCCTTGACGTGAGTCAGGCACATTATCATTTCGCCGTGGGCGTGATGTAACCATGTACCAACCATCTAACGATAATTGACACATGCTAACCCTACCTAACGACAATTCACCCCTCCTACGTCCTACCGTCCGTAGTTGTGCTCATTCTCGAAGGTAGAGCGGCTAAGGTTCCCTGTTCACCGTGCTACGGTTCCAGTTCACCAGCCAACCTAACCAATCACCAATTAACCCTCAATAACTACCGTTATTCTCGTGCTAAGGCTCTTGGGGTTGGGAATAAGTGCCAGAAGGCGGCAGTGATGCGAATAGAGCGCCTAAGACGCGCTGTAAGCGGTTTTAAGAGGGGAGGTAATGCAATCGTAGCCTGAATGTGTTAGAACGCCGTACAAAGCGTTACAGAAGGTTTTGGCTGGTTGCCCATCGGTGAGCTGCTCGGGTTTGGATCATACCACAGATATCGCTTGACAGATAGCATTTGTTTTTGCTATAAAGAGCACTAATCGCAAAGCAAAAATATAACGCCTTGAAAAAGATCAAAAATTTTTAACAAAATCACCGTTGAGGGGTTGACAGGTAGGTAAGAAAAATGTTATAGTACCCATGTAGCATAAAACTTTATCCACACAATCCAATCAACGCACTTCGAAACCATAAGGTTTGCGAGGTGTTTTTTTATATACGCCAACCATAGGAGGCCACACTGAGATATTTCGACGTTGAAGACACCCTTCAACAATTACGGGACGGTTCAACCACCCGATACCATATCCGAGCATTACGCAACGCTTGCCGCGCTCGCGGATACCATGAAAGGGAAGCCTTTCTCACAGAAGTATTGAAGCGCTGGGATGAAATCCGCACTTCTACCGCTGAATAATAAATTTGAAGGAGGAAATCAGTATGATCGAGAAGAGAACCAAATTACCGCCGTCCACATCGTTAATGATCCCGGATGCGACATTTCAGATTTTATTCAAAGAAGCGAAGCGCCGAAAAATGAGCGTAAGCGCACTCCTTCTTGAAGAATGCCAAAGTCTGGCGATCAAATACTCGAAAGCTGGCGCGTAATAACCACGTACCAGCATTAACACTCATCCCACGAATGAGAAGCGGAGAAAACCAAATGAAGAGCATTCGTAATTTACTGAGCATACACAGGAGCAAACAACAATGGCAAAGAATAACTTTATCGACGGGAAAGTATACAAATACGCCTCAATCGAAGAAGCATTATTATCAGCAACCCGAATTACAAATCTCAAAACAGGCGTGTCAGTAAAGCTAATCGGTAACGCCAAATTAGCATATATGATCCTGCGGAAGAGGTTCCATTTATTCACCGACCAATCAACAGGCAATAAGTATTATACAACTGGTAAGCACTACGACACCATTGAAAGCATCGCTGAGGCAATCGGTGTTTCTGACGTTGGTACAGTGAGCAGTGCAATTGGCAGAATGGAAGCAGCCGGACTGCTCACCAAAAAGAAATTAGGAAAAACTTACGAATGGACTGTTATCGATCTCTCCCCAGAATTATTCCTTCTCGAACGTAACACCGGGACGACAAAAAAGCCTGTCTGGGTGGATTGTCTTAAACATCCAGTGTTCAGCAACGCCAAAGAAGACGTAGCGCCAGAGATACAACGCGAAGAGGCGAAAGCCGATCCGATGTGCGACCTTGACGAAGCACCGGAAGAAGAAGCGCCAACGCCGGAAAAAGTGAAGCCAAAGCCAAAGCCCACGAAGAAACCAGCGCCAAAGAAAACACCAGCCTCACCGCAAGCCATTTCCCCATTCGAGTTTAAAAATCCTCGTGACGAATCAAAGGATTGGCTGCATCTGAAACGGTGCAATGATGGCGATCAGTTTACTGGCTTCAATAATTTTGATTTGCCTTATCTGGCGATGTTCGAGAGTCAGGGCAAGCTAACCAATCCGGCAGCCATAGAACATCTTGAGATGAAAAGAATGTTGTATGAGCGAACCGGGAAACTCTAAGCAACAGGAGAATAATTGAACAATCTTTACTGCCTCAATGAGGCTACCAAGCATCAATTTCAAGTTAATGACGTTTGTTACCGCATCTATAACCACCTCGCCAGCCTTCACCGTGAGAACGGAACATTCCGTTCCAGCGTCAAAACCCTGGCGTCTGCCCTTGGATATTCTGAAAGCGGAATCCGTTATTGGTTATCCCTGATGAAAGATGCAAAGGTGATTACGCTAACGCGTCGTGGTGGATATTACGATTTTGATGTGTCTCACAACGTTTCATTCATCACCTCGAATAATTAACGAGGTGCAATGAGTAAGAAAGAACGGAATAACATTCTACGAATCGGCAAAGCAGCACAAAAACAGCAACAGCGATTATTAATCACTTCCCTCGAAGAAATCCCCGGCACTTTGATAGAACACGTTGAATTAGTGGATTCACCCCCGCCAGACGGTGAAACGTGGGCGGCGATGAATGACATTCTTTCTTCGTGTCCGGGTGTTTATTACAAACCCCGTAAACGCAAAGTTTACACCTGGGACGATAGCCAGCTAAAAAAATGGCAGATGTTAGGCTTCACCTCTTTACGCCATTATCTCACATATAACGCAATGAACAACACCGTGGCGGGAGCCAGGGATTTTGATGAACTATTTAACATCGGAGACAGTTACAAAGAATAATGCATACACAGACAACACAAACTAAAAGATTCGCGCAACACGTTAAGTGCTGCCAATGGTATTACGAAGAGATAAACCTCATCACCAATGACGCTTATCTAACCGATGAAGAAAAATTAGCGGCGCTTGATGAACTGGAAGACAAGATATTGACCCTCGCAACGCCATTTCTGGCAGTGGCTACCACAATTAAAGCCAATAAGGAACGAATGACCCAATGATTGACATTGATGATGCTCTGGACGAATTCCATCAACAGCTACATATGCCGCTGCTTGCAGCAGTGAACGCCGTATACAAGGCAAGCCCTGAGAGCAAGCCTGAGAGCCTCTCTGACGCTGTAAGGCTGTGTCATATGTCAGCAGTGGCGCTGGAGGGGATTATCCTCTCTGTGGAGGGTACAGAGAGCCTACGGGAGGATCAGGAGCTAATAGATGATGTAACACAGTTGGCGCTGTCCCTGGCAGCGTGTAAGGACGAACTGAGCAATCTGTTACAAAGTTACAGTGAATAAATATGCAATTAAAATGAATAAAACGCTTGCAATATTGTCACTTTTATGTTATATTGGTAATAGGACCTGAATAAACGTATCGAATCACGTTTATCTCCCTTGTACGTCAATACGACTTGCAAACACTATCCCATAGTGTGTGCTCTCCCTGAGAATGCCGTTTCCCATAGGCGGCGCTCTCTCCCTCTGAATATTCTCTCTGAAAGCTGGTTGTTTTCCTTTGTTGTGTTTAGTTCCAAAGGGTGGCGCGGGCGTTCCCACTTGTGTCGGGTGGTAACGAACAATCACCGCGCACATTCTCTTTCAGAGAGCATATTCCGTGCTCTAAGCCTTATAACCTCCGTTAGGGATTATAAGCGGTCAGACTGAATAAACGCCGTCAGTGGTATTTACGTTCAGGCTGGCAATCTTCTATTAATAACACTCCCGAAGTGTCAGCGATAGATAATGAAAGCCTCATTTATTCCAGGGCGCTGCAACACGCTTTTAAATGAGGAGCAATGACGGGCGATCCTACCTCTGTTATTCGTAACAGTTGCGCCCTTCATTTTATTCAAGAAGGTATTCTTTAACATCTTCCCTCCTGAAAATGTTAAACAATGCCTCTCTAACAAGGTATTCCTCCAGGGGCTTGATCGCCCCTTTTTTATAGTCTGCATGTAACACTTTCGTTATTAACGGCAGACACAACGCGAAGGAAACGAATAATGTTTCTATTAAACAATCGCGATCGAATCCTAAAATACAAAGATGAAGTGATTCTGTGTAACCCTGAATTAATAGCTAAAGTGGCTGACATGGCAGGATGCACCGTAGAAGAAATTGAAAAAGCTGTAGAACAGTATTTCCCTTCGGAGAACACTACTCCTAATAAATTAAGTATTCAGGAACGGATCGCCAATATAGTAAAGGACTCAACCAAACAATGATTATTGATCTTGATACGCTGTTCCCACAGCGCCTATCACCAACTGATATTGTCAGTTATGCCACAGACACTTTCGCCTCTGTGGAAAGCAAGATTTTTGCCTCTCTTCCTGCTGATGTTGAATGCGGCGATGTAGTGAACGCTTCTGGGGCTTTATACACCTCCGGCGCGGATGCCTTTGTGGTGATGAGTGAATTTGTCACTGCCGGATCGAATAAAGCTGTAAACGTCCTACGCTCTCCGGCGCGTGGCTCTCTTGTCTGCATCAAATCGGACAACCTCACCGCTGCTGATGGCGCACATGCTGCCGCTGTAGCTGCTCTGGCTGCTCAAGGCTTCCAGATGCGCGAATTCTTCACCAGTTAATCAAGGAAGGAAAATAATAACATGGCTATTTTAGGTCAAAACTACGTGGATCTTTCTCCACTGTTCAATCTGAACCCAACACGTAACTATCTGCTGGCCTCGCTGGGGCTATTCGATGGTGTGGGCGTTTCTTCTCATAAAGTGGCGGTGAGCCGTCTTGTTGAAGATAACCGCTCCCTTTACAACGAACCTACGGCGCGTTTCTCAAGCGAGCATAACGTGACAGCGCGGCAGAACGGGAAAGAATATCTGATCGAGCTTCCGTATTTCCTACGTGAAGACCAGATCACTCCGGCAGACATTCAGGGCAAGCGCAAACCTGGCACTGACACACAAGAAACCCTCACCGATTTATTCACTGATTACACGCACAAGCACAGCGTAGCGTTTATGCGTACTCGTGAGAGCTATCTTGCACGTTCTCTGTTCTCCGGCACGGTGAACACTCCGAAAACTGATGATGTGCTGATCGACTTTGGCGACCTGTTCGGCGTAGCGCCAATGACAGCCACGCTTGATCTTACTGCTACTGACAGCAGCACCCTACGCGCTATTGACGATATGGTGAGCCAGATCACCGAAGCGGCTCAGGGTATGGCGGCACAAGTGGAACGAATCATCGTTTTCGCTAAAGGCTCATTCTATAGCGATCTGCGTTTCAGTCCTGCAATGGAAGCGGCTTTCCGCTACGTGTCTCCACTGGATGAAAGCAACGTTGTTTATCAGCGTCGTGACCTTCTGCCAGGCGTGAGCACTTTCAGTATTCCAGGCTCAAACGTCGATGTGATCAAAGTGACTGACCCACTGTTACTTGCACAGATGGGTGATGCTGATGCTATCGCTATCCCGCAATTTGCGGCTGGCTCGAACGTTTACCAGAACATCTACGGCGCTCCATCGAGCAACTTTGAACTTCTGGACGCTACCCCAGCAGAAACCTATAGCTGGAGCTATGAAAGCGAACGTGGCGACGTGGTGAACGTGATCAACGAACATTCGTCGTTGCCTGTGAATAACGGGTTGGGCTTCTCTGTTCACATCAAAGCCTCAGAATAATGAGCAAAGCGGGAGCCTGACCCGCTGGAAATAATCAGGCGTTTTAATGAGGGATGCTTACTAACCCACAGCGCAATTGTGGCTCTGGTGGCATCCCTTTTTTGTTTCCATAAAACAAGAGGAAAAACCAAATGGAGATGATTTTAAAATCAAGTCGTGGCTTGCACGTCCGACTGAAAGCAGACGATGCAGAGGGGCTGCTCAAAGTTAGCCAGCTTTGCGAGCTATTAGAGATTTCTTATACGGGCGTTAGAGCGCGTATTTTCCGTGGTGAAACCGTTGAACAAGCAATTCATCACTTCTTGGATCAGAAAGGCGGTGGTGATGCTTGAGATTAATACCAGTAAGATCGTTAACACCGTAACTTTCACCGTAGATAAAAGCAGTATTGCTGATGCGAAGAAAGCCGCCGATGACCTGCAACGCCATTTTAAAAAACTGGAGAATCCGAAAATTCGTTTCCAGGCTCAGAAACAACGCCGACAATCAGCACGTGAAAAAGTGGCTGATGCTAAAGCTGCCTCTCCTAAATCGTCCAATGACTTGAAGCAGCAACGCCAGGCAGAAAAGGCAGGGAAAGCGCAAGCCAGGGAAGCGGCGAAAATTGCCAAACGTAATGAAATGGCAGAAATCAAATTTAAATCGGCTGGTTTACAGCTTCGCGGGATCGCGAGTAAGTACGGAATTGATCCCGCTAAACAGTATGCGGCTCTTAAAATCATTCAACAAGAAACAGAAGCCTTTAAAATGGGGCTAATTTCGAGTCAACGAATGAACTTTACTATACGGCAGCGCATAACGGACTTGCGTAGGGAAGCGGCTTTACAGGCCAAAATCACCGCATCCACTCAAGCACAAGCGGCAGCACTCAAACACGCCAAACGCACGGACTACAGAGGCGCGGCGGCTGGTATCAAAGAGAAGGGGCTGAACGTGATCGGCGGTGGTGCTCCTCTGATCGGGGCTACTGCTGCCCTTGCTGGCGGCGCTGGTGTCCTGTCTCGTATCCGTGACAAAGGGAATGAGAATCTGGAGCTTGTGCGTATGTCCGAGCGTACCAAACTGAATCCAAATGCGGTGAAAGCGATTGTAGCTTGGGGCCAACAACACGGCGTGGACAGTGCCAGCGTTGACAAGATCACGGATGGCTTCGGGAAAGATACCCGCGAGAAAATCAGTGAAACCCTGATGAACAGCAAATTCGATCAGAAGAGTGGGCAATGGAAAGGCGGGAATACGAACATCGAGGAAATTTTAAACAAGTTTGGTTGGGGCAAAGGTGCTATTGCCAAATATGAAGACAACCCACTCGATTTTCTACAGTCAACTGTTAACGAAGGGCAAAGACGCGGATATTCAGACGGGGAGATTGCTCACCTGCTGGAGAATATTTTCGATGATGGGGCGCACTACCTCGACCTGTTCAAGAATAACGGCGAGCAGTTTATTTCGACTCTGAAAAAGCTGGTTGACTCTGGTCAGACGCTGAACGACGAACAGATTCGCCAGGTATCCGCTTATGGCGACCTTTCTGTGGCAATGGGTAATCTGATGAATGGCGTTGATAACAGTCTGTTCACGGGCTTTATGAAAGGCTTCGCTGATGGTGGCGACGACCTCGTGAAGAACACCAAAGTGATCACCGAATCTGCTGGAATGCTCGGAGAGGGATTAGGCGATTTAGCTAAACAGGTGACGGGCTTCGTTGGTGAGATTTCCGGCGTAATCTCCGATCTGAATGCTGGGCTTCGTGCTCGTTTCCCTCAATGGTTCACTGAGAGCGATAAGCCAGCGGCCCAGGCTCTCTACGATGGTGCTGTGGGTGGATCTGCTAATGCCACGGCTGATTGGATTAAATCTAAGACGGGCGTGGACACTCGCGACTTTGGCCCTGCGATCATGGATTGGTTGGGCGTTGGCGGTGGTAATGCTGGAACAGCGGCTAATCAATACAGCCTATCTGGTAACTCTCTGCGTGATTCTGCTATGTCACTAACCAGCGGCAATGCGCCAGCGTACAGCCTTGCACCAGTGTTTAACTTAAACCTTGAGGCATCTGTCCCGATCAGCATCGCCAGCGATACGAGCAGACTTTCTGATTATATCGATTTCCAGGCTCGCGCATCACAAGCCAGTTTCGAACAATCGCTAACGCTGCAAATGTCATCCGGTCAATCTTCGACGGGCGGCTAATGCCAAAACAAAGGGAGGGGGAACTTAACGTTCCTCCTCCTTTTTTCATGCTCATTTCACGTAGTGAATCATTTCGATGTAGCCTTGTAACTCCTGGACAATCTGCCCCGCTACGCTCTTGGAATATGTCTTGAAAGACTCCGTTTCTCCTCTGGCATGACCAACTAAAAGCGCAAGACGATTCTCCGGCACCTGGTGAGAGTCCAGCTTCGTGATCACGGCATGTCTGAAACTGTGGAACACCTTGTTTTCACTGTCTGGCAGAATGTCACGCTTCAACACTCCAAAGCGGTTTACATGCCATCCTGATCGCTTCTGGTCTGCCCGTTTGGTGATGCTGGCACGGTAGAACAAAAAGCCGCTGTGCGGAGTATCACGACGCTCTAACACCATCGGCAGAATTTTAGAGGCAATAGGAACAATCCTAAGACCGTTCACCGTCTTACTTTCCAGCACTTGGAAGCACATCGCCCCGTTAATATTGACGATGTGATCCGGCTGCAAGTTGCAGATTTCCCCGATCCTCATCCCGCTATAGGCGGCAATAGTGGCAACGTCGAATAACTCCACCTCTCCGGCTTCTTGTAAGCCTCTAAGCAGGGCGATCACTTCGTCATCGGTGAATGCCTCGTAACTGGTGCGGCTCTTTGCTGTGTGGAGCTTATGACCTCGGAACGGGTTTTTCTCAAGCGGCGGCGCGTCGTGGTAACGGGTAGCGGCAAGATCGAGGATACACGCCATTGAAGAGAGGAAATTAGCCTGTGTTTGAACGGCTCTACCATTCTCTTTCATAGCGTCGATCCATCCGGTGATGGTTGTCCTGGTTATGTCGTTTAACGCAATGTCAGAACGCTTTAGATAATCGAGAAACACCGTAACGGCTCGTTTATCCTTTGACAGTGTGCCAATCTTCTTAACGTCTGCATTCTGCAACAGATATACATCCAGCATCTTGACCAGGGAAGGGCAGGAGGGAGCGAGCTTGTTAGCCTTGTTACTATTGGGTTCTGTGGTAGGTTCCTGCCTGTCTCTTGTTCCTCCACTTTGTGCCACTGGTGACGCTCTGGCATACTTCGCCACGCTCTGGAGATAGCGGATCGTGTCCTGGATGCTGTCCGGCTTTGGCGGTGCGGCTAACTCTCTCACCCGCTCATATTCAACAACAATTGCATCCCGCTTGCGTCGTGCCACACGGAGATCGCTTGTCTTGAGGCTACGGACAAGAGTTTTCTTTCCTCCGAAAGCGTCATGCAAATACGCCGGGAGCACTATCCGGCAGTAATACACGCCGTAACTGTCTACCGTTAGATACCTATCATCTTTGTTTACTTTCATGATTTCCCCGTCTAAAGTGTCGGGGCGTTTATTCTGCTAAGAATGAATGGCCTTTAAGAAAGTGTGAAATAGCTCAAAAATCATTCGGTTGCGAAGGTCGGCAGGTGATGACCAGACACGAAATTTATTGAGTGTTCGACTCCTATTATCGGCACCATCTAGTAAAAATCCTTATAAATCAATAAGTTAGACTTAAAAATTTGCCTTTTATTCATCTATAAGAATCGGTAAATCATCCCTCATAACTGCCGTTATGGTTGATATGGCAATTGGGAATGTTAACTGTAACGGCCTGTAGTTGTACAGCTCGAACAGGTACAAGCTCAACTCGAAGCCTATGACGTTGCCAGCGTCTCTAATCAATCCCAACACTTTTAACCGTTCCACACTTAGCGCGGTGTCCCGTAACAGCCTGTCGTGATGACACGCCACGGATAAACGAGCAAATGATGGGAATCCTAACCAGTCCGGGAAAGGGGCTGGCTCTCTCGTGGTGTTCACCGTGCCATAAACGAACGGTACTCGATAAGAGAACGGTTAACTGAAAGATGCGCATAAGGCGCTTGTTATGGTGTCCCATCACGGCGCTAAATGGCTGCTATTGTCTTGAAATCACTCATGCCGATTCAATCAGGTGAGCCAATGCCAGCAATCTCACGCGCTGCTCTGATAATCCGCCCAATTTGTAACGTCCCGCAAGTTCATAACCTACTCTGTCCAGCTTCTGTAGCATTGGGACAGGAATATTCAGGGCGAGATTTTGAGTTAACGGAATTGCATCCCCTTGAGACTTCAGAGGATTACACGGATAAAGCGTCATTCAAACCTCCTGAGCATCTCACCGATTGCCAGTGTTAAACGCTGGTCTTCTGATACCACACCTTGACCAATCTGTTCAGAAAGCTTTTCCAGCTTTGTGATAAGTGATGGATGCAGCGTCATCAAAAGATTTAAAATTACTTTCTGACCATGTTCATTGAAGAGATGATTCATTTACAGCCCTCCCATCGACTGAGCAACTTCAGCCGCTTCTGAGGCTGCTGTTATGGCTTTGTTTCGTTTTGTCTGTGCTTCGAGGATTCGTACAGTTGCATCACGCTGCAAGCGGGTGACCTTTGAAGAAGCCGCTTTCAGAATCCCGTCACAGAACGCTTTATGCTGGTTACTCATAGCGCTGGTGGCCTTAACGTAATCAGCGGGATTGATACCTATAGCTTCACAGAAGGGCTGTACAGCGTCGATGGCAGTCACTGTATGACGTTGATTAACTGAGCCTGTAAAGCAGCAATCTGAGCCTTGTAGGCGGCCTCAGTGACTTTGTTAGTCATTACCCACCTCATCGGCGACAATCACAGACAGATAGGATTCAAGCGGTTTAATTCCCGATAACGCTTCTTCAGCCTGTTTCACCAATACGTTGTGAGCATGGATAGCCTTATTTACCTTATTCGCTTTCTCAGTGATTCCTGCATCAACAAATTTCTCAGCGGCTTTCTTACATGCCTTTTCAATCTCAGCAAGCGGGTTATGTTTTGGTGACTGCTGTAATGGTACAAACTTGATAAATCCAGCGCCCATCTCATACACAACGTAATTCTCATTCATCATGTTTTGGATAACAGTCTGTACCATCGCTGGGTGTGTAACCTGTCGGATTCGGAACCCGTAATCTTCGACTGGCTGAGACATTAGTTGCTTAGTCTTGATAGCAATAAGAGTATCTTTATTCAGGCTGTCTGCGTTGTAAATATCCTTTGCATCTTCGATATTTTCCAGTGCAGTTTTAATTTTGGGGATGAAATGTGATTCGATTTCAATTCGTTTCTGTGTAGGACTATTCATTATTAACGCTCTCGTGAAATTCAGATACAAAAATACACCACACAGGCCGTCTTTTACGTAACCCGTGTAGTGTCATCTGGAATGTGTAAGGGGGTTGGCTGACCTGTCCCCGAGGAAGGGATGCAACAGGAAAGCCATTAATTTGTCAGGAAATCAATCCAATACAAAAATGTTAACATATTGTTAAATTCTGTCAAGGGGTTTCAGTTTCTGACAGATAGCTTTAATGATTTCGTACCGTCTGGTTTTAGTCATCATACGAGGTGGGGTGTAATCGGTGGGGGATGTAATTCCTGTTAATTCGGAAAGAACCTTATATTGCATGTAGAACCGATGTGCCTTTTCAGCTACGACAGTAAAGTATTTCTTTCTTTTTTTCATTCATGTTAATACCCCTGAAACAGGAAAGGCCACCCCCCATGATAAAACCTAAGAAAGTGACCTTCCAGCTATTCTCATCTATCTAAGACCCTGTTGACCGATTTTGATAAATGAGCATTACTGTATTATTATCATACGAAACTGTGTTTTTGTCCAGTGGTATTTTGTTATTAAAGCAATTGATGAATGGTTATTATTGGCGGGAGGGATGGGATTGCAGAAATACATATTTAGCACTTTTTGCTATTGACGGATTTTTTACGATTGATATAATGCATTAAGACCTTTACAGATTATCTTTAAAGTTTTCTGATTATCACTAATTGAATACTACAATAAGAAAATGGCTTACGCCAAAAGCCATTAAAATCTTATTATCTCTTCAAAGATACTTAATCAATACCTTTAAAGATTACTGTTAAGATGTGGAATCACCAATCAAGGAATTATCCTTTCAACATTCGCATGGCTTCGCGTTGTCATGCTTCTTGCTTTCGCCTTGTAATCCATTCAGATAGCCTATCAGAACCCCTGTATGCCATTCTGAAGCGTTCCTAATATCAACCATACATTCTCCCCTCAAGCCCCCTAACAATCCCTCAGAAAGCGCTAAAATAGCTCAGGTTGCAATTGCATCAAACCATTACTTTTGATATAATAATCAACCTGTTAGAGATGAGTTACCTTTGAGTCGTGGGAATATCTGGTGTCGTTGCTTAAGCCCCCGTTGAGTCGGGATAGCTTGAGAGTTCAACTAGTCCAGACATATCTAAAGAGATTTATCAAATGGCAGACATTCACAATAAGAGTGAATACTAAACAACCCCAAATTGTTGAGTCACCTCACCCTACAGCAATATTGTGAATTGCAACTTTTCAGACCTTCCCATCTGTTAAGCCATAGACAATCCATCACGGTGAAAAGGGTTCCTTCCCATCAAGCGTTAATCGCTGGTGGGCTGAATGATTTTCCACACCGGAGACTGGAAGAATGATACCTACTGTACAGACATCAAACCGATTTATGTTTCTTACCGGAAACGAAGACTTCACCATCCGAAAAACTGCTGCGGCAAAGATTGCCAGGGCACGCGGTCAGCGTTTCTTTGTTCACATGTGCAAGAGACATGGTGCTAGTGAACATTATTCAAGCTGCATGGCTTGTGTTGAATGCCAGAAACAATGGTACAGGGATAACGGTAAGCGTAAGCCGGATCCAGAAATCAAACCTTTTAGCTCTGCCTATACAATTGCAGCGGTATTTTTCAAAGGTATTAGGCTGTGAGTAGATGATACATCCCTCCCTGCGAAAACAAAGAGGGAGGGCAAGATTACTTAATCACAACTTTAACTTCTTTTTCCTGCCAGCTTGATTTGTTAAATGACTGACCGTAAATGAGTTTTAGTGTGCTTTCCCCTTTCTTTTCACCAATGAAGTGAAGCACTTCTTCACCACCGCACCCTACAGCACCTTTCGGACAGTCTTTTGACTGCTCATATCCCCCAGAAACGAAAATTAATCCATCAGGAAGGTCTTTAATCATCCAGCCGTAACCCGTAGTCGGATTGGACTCAAGGGATAGTTTGACATCTTTCCCGACTTCACCTGTTACAGTGGTGGTTTCATTTGCAGCATTGGCAGTTATAGCAGCAGACATGATAACTCCGAAAACAACAGCTTTAACTTTATTCATGTTTATTCTTCCTTTTCACATATCAATCGACCGAAAATCCAGTGATGAAGCAATATCTGGTTTTTCCATCTGCATGAATGAATCATGACAGACTATGAATACATCTCGAATGGCATTAATCTTATTTTTCCCCAAATTGGGTAAGGTCGTTTGATAGTCCAATATTCATACATGATGGAACATATCTGTGAAGGTCTGGAAGATTTGATGAGCAGATGAATACGTGTTTAGTAGGCGAACCTGACAAGGTAGCGTTTCAGCCACAAAAAATGAACATATCTGCAACTAAATCAATCAAAAAGCCCCGCACAAAGCAGGGCGTGAGTCTTCACCAGTTAAATTAAGCTAATTCTTTGAGGCTCTTACTGACCTTTGCCACAGTTGCCCGCGAACAAGCCACTGTTTCCATTACGTCAGTGTAGGACATACCAGCCTGTAACAGCTTGGCTATTCTCTCATTGCGCTGTGTATCCTCTGGACGGCCTTTGTATTTTCCGTCTGATTTGGCCTTTACAATGCCCTGAGCCTGTCTTCTCTTGCGGTCTGTATAGTCTTTACGGGCGATTGCAGCCAGCATGTCCAGCATCATCCCGTTTAACGCCTCAAGCATCCTGCTGGTGAACTCATCCCCTGACTGAATAAGCTGGTGGCTTGTTGGCAAGTCTAAGGCAACCACTCTCACACCTTTCTCATTAATCAGTGACCGTAACTTGTTCCAGTCTTCACCGCTCAAACGTGACAGGCGGTCTACCTGCTCCACTAAGAGAACATCTCCCTTCTGCGCAATATCCAGCAATCTGAACAACTCAGGACGCTTTAGAGATGCACCAGATTCATTCTCGGTGAAGTAGCTTGAAATAGTCATACCGTTGGCTTTAGCGAACTCATCCAACTGACCTTTGGCGCGTGTTGCGTCTTGCTGAGTGGTGGAAGCTCTGAGATAAGCGTAGACACGTGAAGTCATGATAGTGAACCGTGGCAGTCTGTTTAAGATGGTTCAATTATATCAGTCTGTTTTGTGTGGTTCAATAAATCATTTTTGGGGTTCACCAGTTCATTAAATCGGTGCTTGTTAAGGTATACCTAAACCAGACTGGAAACAGTGTGTAAATTACCAGTAAGTTCACTGTAATCACCAAAGAACAGAAAAATGGCCTGAGGTCAGGGTTGGCAAGCCATCGAAGAAGAAACCATGGGGTGTAAGAAATCTGTTAATCACTGTTAAAAAAATGAATAACCACTCATATTGGCCAGTAATTTCGGGATTTAAATGCATAACTATGCAATGCTTGGAAATAAAAAAGAAAGGCCGTCTAGTCTGACGGCAACCTTAATCATCCGGCTGTTGTCCCTGAAATTACAGCCCTGTTTTTGATATTGTTAATTATATTCTTGTTTTTCTTTGAGTTATTCATATAAACATTTTTGTTGATAATTTTCAGTGTCGATGAAAGCTCATTGATAAGCAAATCCATTTCTTTGTGTCTGCTGATATTCGTGGTAACGCCATAATCAAGTTCTTGGTTGTACGACTCACGGATGTCCTTAACAAGGGATAAGGCATTTGATATGGTTTCCATGAGGATTTTATTTCGCTCTTCCTGATACTCTACGACATAGCCAGCAATCTCTAACTCTTCATCACTGAATAGGCTGGAAAGCTCATCTTTGATACTGTTCAGTGAGCGGCTGTCTGAAACATTATTGAAGCCATTAACTAATTTTATGACCTCAAATACTCTATTCCTCCAGAAGTCAGTCTCTTTCTGTACACTCTCTCGCTGCTCTTCTAGATTTTTTATCGAGGATTCAATCTCATGCCTTCTATTTTCCCCTTGCTCTTCTAATTTTTTTATTGCGGATTCAATTTCGTATTTTCTCTTTTCCAATTGCTTGAGGTTTTCTTCAATTGTTTTGGTGTCGAGAACTTCTCTTTTCTGTTTTTCTTGCTCCTGAATGACCTTTGTATGCTCCTTTTCCTCAGCAAGCTCTTGGGCTTTATTTGCCTCAACTTTCTTTTCGGCTATAGCAATATCATCATCATATTTATCTATGATTTTTTGTTTCAGGTCTTCTCGTTGTTTTTTATCTGCGCGTTTATGGGCTGCGGAAAGCCATTGTTTCAAATAGGGTGATATAATAGCCAGGAAAACGCCTAGTATTAAAGGTGCAACAAGAAAATGAACATAAAACCAATCCTGAGATATAATGTCGGTTATTCGCTCTTCTACTGTTTTCTTGCTCATAAACAACTTTGCGATGTTCTGCCAGTTGAACCCTATCCATGATAGTAATATATAACCCCATAACGGGTTGGACAGCCTCTCTTTGAGAGCCAGAGTTACCGACTCCTTCAAACCATCATCCATTGTTCAGTCTCCATATATGATTATATGTTTGGTAAATGATATTCCACTGCAAAAGCAACGTAAAATTCTTTCGTCAAATTGACTGTGAACGTTTGAGGCTGGGACATCAAGCCGCCAATACAAGGATAGACGGCTGAAGGTCAAGTTACAGGTCAAAATTGACCTTTTCCACGTACTGAGCAAGCTCTTTGAGTGAAGCCCCTTGACTGTAAGTCTTGAAAGACTCTGTGCTCCCCCTCTCGTGACCTACAAGAAGCGCTATCCGGTCTTCAGGCACTTTGAGACGGTCAAGTTCAGTGATGAACATACCACGCAATGAGTGAAAGACCCTCCTCTCTGTTTCCTTCTCGCCTAAAGCCTTTCTCTTTGCTCTGGTGAATTGCTGTGTATGCCATGTAGAGCGCTTACCATCAGCCCTGTCTGTTAACGCTGCATGTCTGAAAAGAAACTTATCCGTATGGTTTTGAATCAGCGTGTCAATAAGTCCGTTAATTGAAGGATGAATGGGAACCAATCGGGCAGCATTCTTTGTTTTGCCTTTTGAGATGTGTAAGCACCTTACGTTTTCCTCTGTCACAACATCATCAGTGGTAAGGCTACAAATTTCATTCAATCTCATCCCTGAATAAAGGCCAATTAAAGTAACCTGTTTCATCTCCTCATTGAGTAACCTAAAGACTTTGCTTAACTCAGAAATAAGGAAAGGTTCATAACTATCATGTGAACTTTTGGCCTCTAACCTGTGCCCTCTGAAGGGATTATCTTTAGGTGCATCGTGATAACGATTCTTTGCAAAATCGAATAGTTGAGCCAGTGCGCTTATATAGTTTTGTAGCGTTTGAGTTGCTTTCTCTTTTTTCAATTGGTCAAGCCATCCGGTTACTACCGTTCTGTTAATATCCTGAAGCTGTGAATCACGCTGTTTAATGTGAGAAAGAATTAACTCAACGGCTTTAGTTATCTTTGATAGCGTTGTTAGTTTGCGTTTATCGCTATATTGCAGCAGATAAAGGTCACGTATTTGTATTAGTGTAGGACAGCGCTCGATATTAGCCCCGTAATTCACTGGTGATTCCTTTGCAAAGTTGCTGATACCACGTAGTTCATTGATTATCTGCTCAACCTTTGAGCCGTTTTGTTTTGGCTTAAGCTGTTCCCTTAGCTTGATGAACTCTACCGCTATAGCATCCCTGAAAAGCCTTGCTTGCCTGATATCTTTGGTGGCTGTGGATTTCATGTAGTAGCGCTTACCGTTGAAGTAAGGCTTCATGTAGGACGGTATAACGATTCGCACCATGTAAACCCCGCAATGGTCGAGAATCAGATATCTGTCACGCTTGTAAGTCATGTAAACCCCTGATATTTTGTCGGGGCAGTTTCAGGGTTGATATATACCTTTTGTTGCTGGTGAAAAGTCTAATTAACTAAGTTTAATCAATCAGTTAGCTAGGATTTGTAGATAATTCATTAGAGTCTGCGAAGGTCGTAGGTTCGACTCCTATTATCGCACTCACACAAAAAATCCCATAAAAAACAATCAGTTACAGAGAGCTTCGATCTCAAGCTACGATCTTTTTTTAAGGGATTCTATGACCAACAGTTGCCGCTATGGTTAACAGTGGCTATTCAGGGATGTTAGCACGTAGCGGCCTGTAGTTGTAAAGCTCGAACAGATACAAAGCGTGAACAGTCCACACGAACCGCTATTAACTCGAAGCCAATGACGCAGCCAGCGTCTCTAAACCATCCCGAAGCAGATTGATCACACACATTTAAGCCCGATGTGTGGCCCTATCAGCCACGTAAACAGGTGAATAGTGGTAATGCCCCGGTAGCTACAGATCCGGCTCTGCCAGCGTTTCGCTCACGCTCCGAAAGGTACACGAGCCCCCTGATAAGGTGCGATCCTTCTGACAATCTGATGAAGTCGCTACGCTCCGCTTGTCTCCTTACCACTAACGGGGCTTTATGGCTGCTATTGTCTGAAATCTGATAAATAGCAGAAACATCATGCGATCGTTAATCTTATATCGTCGCAATGTCTTGGCACCACCCAGAATATAAGAAAGGGGAGATGGAGTCTGCCGAAAAGTTTCGGCTGGATTGCTGTAAAGTTCATCAGTATGATTGCTTGCACAATCAGCGATTGAGAAAAAACTTCTGGGAGATAAGGAACAAGACGGTATGAAAGTGACTGATGAGGCTTTGTTACGTTCAGGGTTTACGCAGCCCGAATTGCAGAAGATAAAAAGCAATATTGAAAAATATGGAGGAACGCTTGGAGAGGCCATAAATGACCTCGCCAGGCGATTTGTTACCTTGGCGGGAGTGGTGGCTGTATGCACCTTTATCCTATTGCTACTTATCGTCTTCAGCTCACCTGATAGAGCAGTTGCATGGGGGCTGGCGATGATCTTTGGGGTTGCCATTATGTCCTTCGCACAGCCGCCGGTAATTTCCTATAAATCCTGGCGTTACCGAAAAACTATCAAGGATTAACTGGTTCCATTTTCTGTTGTCAGTAGGTCGAAAATCACTTTTGCTTTAACACCATAACCGACAATCTTCATTGTTAGTTTAGGAGTGCTCATTGTGCTGACTTTGCGATAGTAATCGTGTGGAAGCCAGCGGAATAACCTCCAGGCTCCAGTCTTTCGAGCGAGTCCTACAATGCTGTATACACTGGCACCAAGAGTAATACCATTATAGAGAGCCAAGCCCATGTTAGGATTAAATCCCATGAACTGGGCAGTATGCATCGCGGAGTCAGCAATTATACCTTGCGAGGGTTTATGTCCTGCTGGCTGATCAAAGTTGAGCACTTCTTTCGTTAATCCGTTCATTCCATCGGCAATCAGGACTGCCCCAGCCAGCATACCAATCGGCCCCATAGTGGATAACATCATAAAGCCACCAAAGAGAACCACGCCTGATAGCACCACATTTACAGCGGATATAACATAACCAACGATTTTATTATTTTCTCGAACAAATTCTATCTTTGCATAAAGTTGTGCGGCTCTGGTCCTTAACAGGCGATCTTGTTCTTGCAGATTATCCGTTTCGGCACGCAGATTTTTGATGCATGTAATGCATTCTTCGTCTGTTTTGGCTCGTCGTGCTGCCGCGAACTCCTTTTCTACGACCTGCTTTATCTCTTCGACAAACTTGATACGTGTAAGACCATCTTGCAAATAGAATGCTGACAGCCGATTTGCTGTTTCGACGAGTTTCCGGGCTTCAAGATTCACCATGGTATCTGACCATGTTCTGTTCCAGCCCCTGTTGAGCAGCGCGATATCCATTAAAGACTCCTTCCCAAAATGGGTCTGGTCATTTTACGTGCAATAAGGTCGAAGACAACAGGAAATACTTTCACAACCCGCCCCCGTGGGGGTCCCATCTCTTTATCCTCCCAGTTTACATCCTCATGCTGAAAATACCCCTGGCTCTACGTTCTCACTACTGAGCAGATAAATATCACTATCGCCCAAAATTGCAGCAAATATAAAATATCAGACCGATTCTTGATAGTCTCGAAAGGACTTCCTTTTGAGACACCCTGCCAACTAAGGGCTGATTGTAACCATATGAGCAATCAATTATCTTAAAAGCCACTTCATAACCCCTAACACAGACGGTAAGAGCATGTTACATACAGCTGACCCTGACCCGAAATCCTGCTCCATTCAGAAACAGAATGTTCCCGTTTGGGTTAAAGATGCCAACGTGGATTGGCGGTTATGCCCCATAGACTGTAAAGCGTAGGATGGTGAGGAAGATTGGAACATGGGTAGGGCGAACTATCCCCCTGATAGGTGAGGTGATTCTTGTGGCTGACGTGTCACAGATCATCTACAACTCGATCGCTGAATACAACACCATTGCACGGGGTGATGATAAGTTATGGTAGACGATATCGAAAAACGAGTGAGCGAGATGTTCTCT
The DNA here is from genome assembly GCF_044900465.1 of Klebsiella sp. NPDC088457. Taxonomy (NCBI): domain Bacteria; kingdom Pseudomonadati; phylum Pseudomonadota; class Gammaproteobacteria; order Enterobacterales; family Enterobacteriaceae; genus Klebsiella; species Klebsiella sp. NPDC088457. The sequence continues at coordinate 127,954 of NZ_JBJDNH010000012.1, forward strand.
ATCCGTGGTGGTACTTACCTGTTCAGAAAAAAGAAATTCGACACCTACACGCCAGAATCGAGTATTCATTTCGATGTGCAGCTTGATCAGGATGATGTTGAAGAGTTGGTGGAAGACTTCTCAAAAGAGTTCAACGTTGATATGTCGGATTTCCATCTTGAAACCTACTATCCCGAAGTAAAATTTTCATGGAACCCGTTCAAAAATGTCAACGACGGTTAAAAAGTGATCCACTTACATCTCCACCGACGGTCTAATATTGATCCACCGTTTTACTCAGGATTAGCTTCAGCGATAACCC